>DATHKK010000664.1:0-2146 GCA_035489355.1 Candidatus Limnocylindria bacterium | reverse complement strand
GTTGCTGCAATCGATCGGAGAACAGTTGAATGGTTTTCTCTGCCGCTACTCTGAAATCCTTTCGCTCAGTGATAGCCGCGAGTTTCAACAGCGCCATCGCTGCCACGGAATTGCCGCTCGGCTCGGCGCCGTCGTAATCATCCTTCACGCGCAGGATCAAATCCTTCGAGCCGCTCGTGCTTTGCCAGAAGCCGCCGTCCTTCGCGTCATGAAACCGCTCGACCATGTTCTCCGCCAGCGCGATGGCGAAGTCGAGATGCTCCGGCTTCAACGTGGCTTCGTAGAGTTCAATCACGCCGCTGAGAAGAAATGCGTAGCTCTCCAGCAATTGCGTGTTGTCCCGCTGCCCATCGCGCCAGCGGTGATAGAGTGTTTTAGTTTTCGCGTCCCAGAGTTTTGATTTGAGGAAACCGACGTTTTTTTCCGCCGCCGCAAGATACGCGTCATCACCGAGCACCACGGCCGCGCGCGCGATAGCGCCGAGCATGAGACCGTTCCACGACGCGAGGACCTTGTCGTCGAGATGCGGGCGCACACGTTTGGCGCGCACGTCGAACATCTTTTTCTTCGCCGAGTTGAGCAATGCCTCCTTGCCTTTCGCCGCGCCAGGATTGGCGATGCTCAGCACGTTTTGATTCGGCAATGGATTTGGATCGCTGTGATCCACGAAGTTTCCTTGCGGTGTGATTCCGAAGTAGTTGGTCGCGAGATCGAATTCTTCCGGCGTGAGCAGTTGCTTCAACTCTTCCGTCGTCCACGCGTAAAACTTTCCTTCCTTGCCTTCACTGTCCGCATCTTCCGCGGAATAAAATCCGCCCTCGGGATGCGTCATGTCACGCAGCACGTAACGCAGCACATCACGCACGACGTCGGCATGACGCACGTCGCCACTGATGAGATATGCATCGAGATAGAGCTGCACGAGTTGCGCGTTGTCATAAAGCATCTTCTCGAAGTGCGGCACGAGCCATTGCGCGTCCACCGAGTAACGCGAAAAGCCACCGCCGATCTGATCGTAAATGCCGCCGGCTGCCATGCACTCGCAGGTGTGCAGGACCATGCGCACCGCTTCTTCGTCGCCATAACGCGTGCCGTAGCGGAGCAAGAAGCGCGGATGGCTCGGCGAAGGAAACTTCGGCGCAGTACCGAAGCCGCCGTTCGTTTCGTCATAGCCCTCCTTTAACCGCAGCCCGGCGTTCTGAAGCGTGCTCTTGCTGAGCGCAAAACGATTGGTGCTCTCGCGTGACGTCATTTCGGCAAGCTGCTCGTGCATCTTTTGCGCAGAGTTCAAGATGTCCGCGGGCTTCGTCTGCCACGCGGCGGCGAGTTGCTGCAACACTTGCAGGAAACTGGGCCGTCCGTATTTCGTTTCCGGCGGCCAGTAAGTTCCGCCGAAAAACGGCTGGCGTTCCGGCGTGAGGAAAACATTCAGCGGCCAGCCCCCCGAGCCAGTCATCGCCTGCACGAACGTCATGTAAATCTTGTCCACGTCCGGACGCTCTTCGCGATCCACTTTGATGCTGACAAAATGTTCGTTGAGAAACTTGGCCAGTTCCTCGCTCTCAAACGACTCGCGCTCCATCACGTGGCACCAATGGCAGGTGGAGTAGCCGATGCTCAGGAAGATGGGCTTGTTCTCGCGCTTCGCTTTCTCGAACGCTTCGTCGCCCCAGGCAAACCAGTCCACTGGATTGTGCGCGTGCTGCAGGAGGTAAGGTGATTTCTCGCGCGCGAGCCGATTCGTGTGACGATGGGCCGGCGCATTGGTGACGGTTGCACTCATGGGTGAAATTACTTTGTTCTCCTTGACGCAGGCGGTGAAGGCCAGCAGCAGAATTGCCGCGCCCGTCGTTGCCGCCCTGTATTTCCCGAACACTCCGCGACGATAGTGTCGATGCGCACGCGCGCAAAACAGTTTTCCTCGTCTTGCCCAAGACCGATGCCTACCGTTCGCCGGTGATTGCGGAGAAGCGATGGCAAACATTCAGCCTGCTCCTGCTCGGCGTGCTGCTGGCGGCCGGCATGTTAGTGGCGATCGTGCTGTCGAGTTTGATGAGCCGGATCGTCGAGTCGCGACTCACGCGGCACCAACTCGATCTGGCGCGCGTGATTATTTCGATCGTGTGCATCCAAGGCGCCGCGGTGT
>DATHKK010000663.1:0-5818 GCA_035489355.1 Candidatus Limnocylindria bacterium | reverse complement strand
CGCGCTTGATGCCGAGTGAGTGAAGCAGCAACACGACTTCCGCCAAATCGCTGCGCTGAATCTCCGGCGTGTTGCGCTCCGGTCGATCCAGATGCCCGCTCTGCGTCCACAAGCGCCAGCAAGCACCCGGCGCCGTGCGGCCGGCGCGCCCCTTGCGCTGATCGGCGGAGGCACGGCTGATCGGCTCAATGAACAGCGTACCAATGCCGCGTTCTGCATCGTAGCGCGCCACGCGGGCTACGCCGCTGTCCACGACGTGGAGAATGCCATCAATGGTGACCGATGTTTCCGCCACGTTCGTGGAAACGACCACTTTGCGGAGCGGATTCGGAGCGAATGCGGTGTCCTGTTCCTGGGCCTGCAATTCACCGTGGAGTGGAATCAGCGCGAGCTTCTCCCGCGTGCGCGCGGCGCGAACGGCTCCAATCGTCGCGTTGATTTCTCCGACGCCCGGCATGAACACCAGGATGTCTCCAGGTTCGCCAGAATTCACGATGTGCTCAACGACATCCGCGGCTTGATCGCTCACCGCGCGCTCGTCGTGCTGATCCGAATAATGCACCACGACCGGAAAGCTCTGCCCTTCGGAGACGAGAATGGGCGCGTTGCCCAGGTACGTCGCGACTGGCTTGGCATCGAGCGTGGCGGACATGACGGCAATTTTAAGATCGGGACGCGTGGTGCGTTGCAACTCTTTGGCCAACGCCAACGCCACGTCGCTCAACAAATTGCGCTCGTGAAACTCGTCGAACAAAATGGCCGCAATGTCCTGGAGCGTCGGATCGTCTTGCAGCCAGCGCAGCAAAATGCCTTCGGTGACGTAACAGATGCGCGTGCCGAGACTGGTCTGATCGTCGAAGCGGATTTGATAACCGACCTCCGCGCCCAGCGGCACTTTGCGTTCCCACGCCACGCGCGCGGCCACGGTGCGAGCAGCGACCCGTCGAGGCTGGAGCACAACGATCTTCTTTTGGCCGGCGAGTCCCGCGCCGAGAAGCATCTGCGGAACCTGGGTGGTCTTGCCGGAACCCGTGGGCGCGACGAGGACGAGGCGATTGCCAGTGCGGAGTTGCTGAACGATGTCAGCGTGGATTTCCCAGATGGGAAGCGAAGTCGGGGCCACGGACTTACTTGTTGTCCCGGACCCACACCACAACAATGATCGTGGCAATGGTGAGGAGCGTCATCATTCCGCCGGGCATGAACTTTTTATTCTTCAGGAAGCGGAGAAGAAAAAACAGCGCCAGAAAACTCAGGATGCCCCAGGCCCACTCGATGCGGACGTAATCCAGCGCGCAAACGGACAACACGGCTGCAAAAACGACAGAAGTGAAGAGCGAGATCTTGCTCTTGGCTTTGAGAAAGCCAATGAGTCCGCCCAGCACCAAGAGCACGATGTAAATCCACAAGATCGTTTCCGGTTTCATACCGCGCGCAGTTTCAATCAACTGCTGAGGACATCCAACGACAAAATTTCCCCGTGCTCGCATTCGGCCACCACTTCAAAGGGGCGGCAGCAGACCTCGCAATCCGTCGTAAATCGTTGCGAGGCCACGCTGGTGTCCACCGCCAATTCAAACACCTGGCCGCAAAATGGGCAGAGCACTTCTTCGCTTTCGACCATGCCGGACGGTACCGCGTCGTTGCGGAAAATCCAACTGCGCGTAACTTGCACCCAAGGAGTATGGGACACAGCCAACCTTGGGATGCAATCATCATCGGTGGCGGAATCGCCGGATTGTCCGCGGCGATTTATCTCGCGCGCGCTAAACGCTCCACTCTCGTCATCGACGACGGCAAATCCCTGGCGCAGTGGGAACCCGACGTGCAGAACTACCTTGGGTTTCCGAAAGGCATTGCGGGAGAAGAATTGCTGGCGCGCGGACGCGAACACGCCAGCCATTACGGTGCCGAGTTCGCAGAGGAATATATCGAGGAACTGCAGCGGACGACGGCGAATATCTTTCACGCGGGTGGCCGACGAGAGCCTTATGAAGCCCGCCGTGTTCTGCTCGCGACCGGGATTTTCCATCTGCCCCCCGACATACCCGGTGTCGCGGAATGCCTGGGCCACAGCATGTTTTTCTGCAAGGACTGCGACGGCGTCCGCTGCGAAGGCAAACGCGTCGGCATTTTCGGGTGGAACAATGAAGCGGTCGAATACGCGCTCGGCATGTTGCTCTACTCACCGTGCGTTTTTATTTTCTCGAATGGACACGAGCTGCGATGGGACGAACAGCACGCGCAATGGCTTCGGGAATACGAGATTCCGATTTACACGGAGAAGGTCATTGGTGTGCATCACCGCTGCGGCGACATGCAGTGGCTTGAACTCGACAGCGAAGTGCGCGTGGAACTCGATGCGCTCTTCACGGCACGCGGCGACATTTATCACAACAAGCTCGCGCGTCAGGTGGGCGCCGAGACAAAAGACTGCGAGGTGCTCGTGAACGAGTGCATGGAAACGACGGAGCGAGGGCTTTACGCGGCGGGCTGCGTCACGCCGGCGAATTGCCAGATGATTATCGCCGCGGGCCAGGGCGCGACCGCAGCGCAAGCGATCAATCGCAGCCTCTTTGAGGAGAGTTTGCAGACGCATTCATTGCACCGCTATCGGGCCAGGCAACTGGAGCATTGCGAGACGGAGCCGCCCGTCGAGCCTGCCACCACGGCATGAGCACCCGAACGGTCAGCACGTTAAAGGTCGGCACGAAAACGCTGGAGGTTTCGAACCTCGGCAAGGTGCTTTATCCTGAAGCGGGATTCACGAAGGGCGACATCATCGATTATTACGTCAAGATTTCTCCCGTGCTCATGCCGCATCTGAAAGACCGGCCGTTGACGCTCAAGCGCTACCCGAACGGCGTGAATGGAATGTTCTTTTACGAAAAGCGTTGTCCTTCGCATCGTCCCGCGTGGGTGCGCACGGCGCACATCTGGAGCGAGGGCAACAATGACTACGTGGATTATTGTCTGGCGAATGACTTGCCCACGCTGGTCTGGGCCGCGAACCTCGCCGACATTGAGTTGCACACGTCGCTGGCGAAGGGCCAGGACAAGGAGCGCCCCACGATGATGGTGTTCGATCTCGATCCGGGGCCACCGGCGACGATTGTGGAATGCGCCACGGTCGCGTTTTGGTTGAAGGACATTCTGGAAGCGTTCGAACTCGAAGTGTTCGCGAAGACATCGGGTTCAAAAGGTTTGCAGCTCTACGTGCCGCTCAACACGCCGCTCATTTACGAGCAGACGAAGCCCTTCGCGCAAAGTCTCGCGCAACGGCTGGAACGTGAGCACCCCCGCGAAGTCGTTTCGAAGATGCAGAAGAATTTGCGGACGGGCAAAGTGTTCATCGACTGGAGCCAGAACGATTCACACAAGACGACGGTCTGTGCGTACTCGCTGCGCGCGAAGGATCACCCAACCGTTTCCACGCCGGTCACCTGGGAAGAAGTGGATGGCGCGCGCAAAAGGAAAAAAGCCGACGCGTTGGTCTTTGAATCCAAGGATGTGCTCAAGCGGGTGGAAAAGCACGGCGACTTGTTCGCGCCCGTCTTGAAACTGAAACAGAAACTTCCAAAGTTGCCGGAATAAAAATTCACTCGCCCGACTGATATACACCTGGGGCGCGCACAGCGATCTTCCTCGTGAGTTCAGGCTCCAAACGCGAGACGGCATGCACCGCTGCCAAACGCTCCGCCCGTCGAAAGCGTTCTGCGTCATCCGCGGTGGCGAAAGCCAAGGTGTTAGCTGTCTCGGAAACCCATTCGCCTCCCTGCCGATAAAGCAGGCCGTCGTCACGCTTCAAAAATGTTTTCATAGGCTTTAACGGATTTGACTGAACCATACGCCATTGGGATTTGGCCGCTACCGGGGCGCGAGATGAAAAACCTCCCGGAAAATGCCCCGTGCGCCCAGCGTTGTGGTCGGGATGGCGCGCTGCGCCGTCCGCGCCGCGTAGTAGTGGTACCACCGTGTATGTCCGGTGACTCTGGCCTATCGGAGTTCCGCCCGTTCTGCGCGGGCGACGATGCCGCAGCGCGGCGTCGCCTACCCGGCTTCGGACACGCATTGCCTTCATCATGGCGGGATGGCACGTTGCGTCCGTGGAAAAGCTGGAACAGTTGCGCGCGCTGCTTCGCTCGTACGGCTCTTGTCTCGTGGCCTACTCGGGGGGCGTGGATTCTGTTTTTCTCGCGCGCGTGGCTTGCGATGTCCTCGGAGAAAAGTCGGTCGCAGTCATTGCCGATTCACCAAGCCTGCCGCGACGGGAACTCGCGGAAGCATTGGAAGTGGCTGCGCGATTCGACATCCCCGTGCGCGTGGTAAAGACGGCGGAATTCGACAACGAATCGTATCTCTCGAATCCCAACAACCGCTGTTACTTCTGCAAGCACGAGCTGTTCACCGAACTTGAACCCATTGCCCGGGCCGAGAAGTTCGCCGTCATTGCCTACGGAGAAAACGCCAGCGACGTGGGCGATCACCGCCCCGGTGCGCAGGCGGCGAAAGAATTTCAAGTGCGCGCTCCGTTGAAGGAAGTTGGACTGACGAAGGCGGAGATTCGTGAACTGTCCGCGCAACTCGGGCTGCCTACGGCCGACAAGCCGCAGATGGCTTGTCTCAGCTCGCGCATTCCCTACGGCGAACGCGTCACGCCTGAGAAGCTTCGCATGATTGAAGAAGCGGAAAACGTGTTGCGCGACCTCGGCTTTCACGATGTGCGCGTAAGGCATCACGAGATAGGCGGCCCACGCTCAAGCGCTGCCGACGAGAAGATCGCCATTACTCATCTCGCGCGGATTGAATTGGGCGCGATAGAAATTCCCAGGCTGCTAGGCAGCGAAGCCTTCACTCAAGTCGCGACGCAGTTAAAAACTCTCGGCTATATGCACGTGACGTTGGATCTCGCCGGTTATCGCCGTGGCAGCATGAATGAAGCGCCGGTTCGATGGGGAGCGCCCATCGCAGCGACTGCGCGAAGATAATCATTCTGATTCCGCGCATTCCTTTTTGTTGCGGCGCGACGGACTCAAGGAGCCATTAGATTAGAATGGCTCTGTTTGGCCGCATCAATGACTGCTTGGGTGTAAGAGATGAATGCATGGGTAACTTGCGGGCTAAGATGCCGGCGCTGAACTCGGATCAGACTTTGAAAGCGGCGCAGCGAACGGATGCCCTTTTTCAGCTTGCCTTGCCTCAGTCGCTCCGAGGCGGAACGGAGTGCCTTGAAAAGCGCTGGCCGATGGCGCAGATGAATTTCTGGAAGATCTTCTTCCGTTTCGTTGAGATCGTCGATCAGCCAGAAAGCCGCGTCTGCGGGAGTAACGACATCAAAATCAAAATGCGCCTCGCTGTACTCGATCGGTGGATAAAAGGGAGCGGAAGAATGCGAGACGACGTAAAAGCGAAAAGAGCGTCTATCGTCGCCAAGCCTACCTTCAAATGACACAACCGGGTTAGCGGAGCCAGCCAGATGGATGTCCGGCTCGTCATAATAAACCACGCCGAAGAAAGATATTGGGTCGCCATCGGGATCGCTGGAAGCAGAGCCGTCCAGCGTGATGGTCGCCGTTCGACCGTTCGTAGAAATGAAGATTGCGGAGTCGGTGCGGCCCTGGATGAGTTCGGAAGGAAATATCACTCCGTTGACAAACTTGAAACGGGCCACCGGTGGGCTGGCGCTGGTAATTGACCTGACCCCGAAAATCTGGACGTGACAAAGCTGGAGTTCTGCGGCGAAGGAAGGGAGCAGCAGAACATGAAAAAAAGCAGATTCAGCGAGGAACAGATCATTCACATTATACGCGAAGCGGAG
>DATHKK010000662.1:0-5388 GCA_035489355.1 Candidatus Limnocylindria bacterium | reverse complement strand
GGCAAACTGGTGTAGGGAGCCGCGCCGTTGGTCGGGTCATTGTAGATCATCTTTCCGTTCCAACTCATCACGAACGTTGCGTGTCCCACCGGATGAATCACCGCGTCGCCATTGGTCGTGGCGAGATGATCGCCGGTCAGGTCATTCGTGCTGGCGAGTCGTTCAGCGCGATAAAAGCGCGTGCTCAGGAATGGCGCGGCGGAATCCGTGTGTTGGTTCACGCCCGTGCTGCGCAAGGTGAGGAGCGAACTCCACGCCGGAGTATTCGTGTCTGCCGGAAAATGGGTCGCCACATCGACGCGATAGTTGGTGCCGACCGGCGCGTTAAACCTCAGAAACACCTCGCGATTCGTCAGTCGCAGAACACCGGTGAACTGCGCCTCTTGCGCGCGTGATACATGGCTCGTTAGCACCAGGACGACGACGGAGAGCAGGCGCGGGAGATTGGGCGTGTTTGAGTTCATTGGCGCCGTTCTACAGACGGTGCCCTGAAATTTCGGTTACTCCTCGCCCGAGACGGCAAAGTCTTCTCCGGCTCAATTAGCGCGCGTCTTGGTCGCGAGTCCGCGGGGTTCGGGATTTCTCATCGTCCATGTCTTTGTCGCTGAGGTGAAACTTGTGCAACACGCGGTGGGCAATCGGCGAGAGCAGCAAACCCATGAGTGAAATGAAAACCAAGCCGCTGAACAACGCATAAAGCGACGCGAAGACCTTCGCCGCATTCGACCGGAGCACGTCCACCGGTCCCATGCCGGTTAGAATCATGGACGCGTTCAGCAATGCATCGATCCATGGCAAGCCCGCAATGAAATGATAACCAGCGACGCCAAGGCTCAGCGCGACCGCCATGATGGCCAGCGCGAGTCCCAGGCACGCTAGCAGGCGGCGAATGAAGATGCGCGTGGGGAGAATGGGTTCTTGGCGACTTTCGAACACGCATACAACCTAGCCGCATACGGCCAAAAGGCACGTGCCCGTTCATTGGGCACGAACTCAGCCATTTTGAATGTCGTGAGCAGCACGAAATAAAATGACATGCAGAGTCGGGCTCCTGCCAATTTCGGGTAACGAAGGATTGAAGACGCGGCGATGCTCTGATTGAGTAATCGCATGAAATCGATTTGGTTTCTTCTCGTCGCATTCCTCGTAAGTCTCCCTGCGCACGGACAAGGCTCGGTGGGGTTTGCCAACACATCCACAACCCGGCTCTATACCAATGACTCCTCGGGTAACTTCGGGCTAATGTCCGGTTTTCACGCGTATCGAATTGGTTTGTACGTGGGTCCGTTCGGAGGTGGCGAGAGTTCGCTGCAAATGGTCGGTATGACAACCAATGCCACCGTGTTCGACGGCCGGTTCAATGGAGGGTTTCCGTTCTCTCTGCCGAATGGGTATCCGGCCGGAACTCCCATTGCTTTTCAGGTCCGGGTTTGGTCGTTCCTCGCTGGAATGACTTGGGAGGAAGCCAGCACTTATGGAGGTCCTGCTTTTCTCGGCCAAACGGCGCTGGGCTACATCACCCCGTCCACCGGGCCCGAGCCGGTTCCTGCCCTCTTTGGATCGAATCCGGGACAGTTGTCTGGCTTGCAATTTCCGCCTTCCGCTCCGCTAGCCGCGGCGCTGTTCATCGAAATCGAACCGGTGCCAGAACCATCCATCTGCGCGTTGGCCGCGCTTGGAGTGTTGCTTGCGCTTGTTTGTAATAGAACCCGCAAACCTTCATGAAAGGAGAGCGCTTGAACGAAGGCGTCGGTGGCAACGCACACATCACCCGCGACGGACGGGCCGGCGTTTCAGCCCAAAGTAAGCAGCCAATCCAAGCGCCAGGAATGTGATCGTTCCCGGCTCCGGCACCGCCGTGGGCGAGAGGGTGATGTTGTCCACGATCGTCGGCGGCACATTCAAATTTCCGGGCGCGCTCACGTTCACGAGCTTCAATTCGGTGAGAGCGCCCGCAAACGCTGAGAGGTCGCCGCCATACTGGTTGCCGCCGAGCGAACTCATCGAGATCGGCGTGCCGTTGGCGAAGACGGTGAATGGACCTTGGGCGAGCAATCGAAGGGACAGGGTGTCCGCAGGAACCACTGCCGTTTGTGAAATGAAGGCATCGACCCACGGCGAACTAAGATCCTGATTGTTCTGACAACCACTGTGCATCGCGAGTGAGTAGCTGCTGGCTAAAGGAGGTCCGTAGAAAGTGGAACCTGGGTTACGCACGAGCAAATACCATTGCGAGATACCCAAATGCGGCGACTCGTAGTAGAGCACGCCCGTGTCACTGCCGTCGCTGTGAGACCAACCCGGCGCCCACGTGGCCCAATCGAGTAACTGCGGGAAGCCCGTGGACGGAGGCGGTTGTTGAACAGGCGGACGTTCAAAGTGGTGTTGATGAAACCTTGGGCGAAAGCCGATGGAACGCACGCAATCAACGCCAAAAGTAGAATCCCTGTTTTCATAATCGTGGTCGGTCGGACTCTATTCAAAATGCGCCGGGAGCAAAGAGCTTTGTGAACCTTCATTTGCCGCTCTGCGCCGTCTTTTCTTTTGACATTGCGCAGTGCGGTTCTGACTTTACGCCGCGTGTCACGACTGCCATTCGAACTTTCCCTCGCGCTGCGTTATTTGCGGCCCAAGCGGACGTTCGTCTCGGTTATTACACTCATCTCCATCATCGGTGTGATGCTTGGGATCGCCGTGCTTATGATCGTGATCGCGGTGATGAGCGGTTTCGATCTGGAGTGGCGCGAACGCATTCTCGGCGCGACGGCGCATCTGAAAATCGAGGCCATCGAAGGACTGATGCGAAACCATCGCGCTCCCGCGGCGATCGTTGAGCGCGATCCACTCGTCAAAGGCGTTGCGCCCTTCGTGCTCGGGCCAGCCATGTTGCAAACCCAGCCGCTGACCACGGACGAACAGCCTTTGGTCACGGGCGCGGTACTGCGCGGGATCGATCCGGATCAGGAGGCAAAAGTCAGCGTGTTGCCCAAGAGCATCGTCGCCGGAGAATTTGATGTGAGCGGTCACGGCCTTTTGGTCGGGAGCACGCTCGCGCACAACATGCGCATCCGCGTCGGCGATCATCTCGCGCTCATTACCGCAAACACGATGGCAAAATGGGAGAAGGCGCGGAAGAAAGATGACGAGATCGTCGTGCCGCAGGACTTCACGGTGCGCGGCATTTTCAGCGTCGGCTTCGATTCATTCGATCGCATGATGGTCGTCTCTTCGCTCGAGACGGCGCAGGAACTCCAGATGTTGGATGACCGCGTCCACGGACTGTTTGTCATGTTGAGCGATCCGTTCCGAGCCGAGGAAGCAGCGAGTCGTTTGCAGAAGGCGTTGGGGCCGAATTACGAAGTCATCCCGTGGATGCAGGAGAACAAGGAAATCTTCGGCGCCCTCGCGACGGAGAAAGTGATGATGTACATCATTCTCTTCGTCGTGATGATCGTCGCCGCTTTCGCGATCGTGAATTCCGAGATCACCTTTGCCGTGAACAAAATCAAGGAGATCGGTTTGCTCAAATCCCTCGGCGCGTCCAACCGTCAAGTCATGTGGATTTTTCTCGGCCACAGCATCGCAATTGGAATTCTGGGCGTCGGTCTCGGCTTCGCCCTCGGCAAGTTGTTCCTAATGAACATGAATACAATTCTCCACGCCGTCCGCGACCGAATTGGGTTCGAGTTGTTGCCGGCGGCTATCTACAACATTTCCGAAGTCCCTTACAAAATCCTGCCCACGGACATCGCGATCATTTGCGGCGGCGGCTTTCTCATCTGCGTCCTGGCCGGACTGCTGCCCGCGTGGAAAGCGAGCCGGCTTCAGCCCGTGGAGGCGTTGCGCAATGAGTAATGGCACGTCCGTGTCCGCCGCCGAAGCGCCAGGAGCGCGCACGCCCATGATGGAAGCGCGCGATCTGGTCAAATCCTACAAGACGGGCCATCGCGAACTGACCGTCCTGCGCGGCGTGAACTTTTCCGCGCAACGCGGAGAGTTCGTCGCCCTGCGCGGCGCATCGGGGGCAGGCAAGAGCACGTTGCTGCATTTGCTCGGCGGACTCGACAAGCCAAACCGCGGCGAGATTATTTTCGACGGCGAGAATGTTTCGTGCCTTTCCAATCCGGCACTCGCGCATCTGCGCAACGTGAAGATCGGTTTCGTGTTTCAGGCGTACCATCTGTTTCCCGAGCTGAATGCGCTAGAGAATGTTTACCTGCCCGCGCGCATGGCCCGAGTCCCGGCGGCGGAAGCTTCGGAACGTGGACGGGAATTGTTGAAGCGCGTTGGGCTTGGTGAACGAATGGACCATCGGCCCACCGAACTTTCCGGCGGCGAACAACAGCGCGTGGCCATCGCGCGCGCGCTCGTCAACAACCCGGAAGTAATCTTGGCGGATGAGCCGACCGGCAATCTGGATTCGCACACTGGCGATGAGATCATCGAACTACTGCTTGCCCTGCGCGCGGAGAAGCAAACGACGCTGATCATTGCGACGCACGATGCCGAGCTTGCTGCGCGCGCACCGCGGGTCATTCACCTGCTGGATGGGCAGGTAGCGTAAAGAATTCGAAGTCATCAGTGAGACAGTAATCAGTAAGCTCATCTCTGGTTCGACTGCCGCTCGGCTCACTGTTCACTGATTCACTGATTACTTTCGTGCGGCACTCCATCGCGCTCGCACCCACTTGCGCTTGCGCCGCGCTTTCGGCTAATTCATTCATATGGCCACCATCGCAGTCCTCGGAACCATGGACACTAAAGGCGAAGAGCACGGATTCGTCGCCGAACTGATTCGGGAGCGCGGGCACACCTCGCTGGTCATCGATGTCGGCACGTTGGAGCCGCCGAAACTTCAGCCGGACATCACGCGTGAAGAAGTCGCGCGGGCAGCGGGCGCAGACCTCGTCGCGTTGGTGGCCAGGCGCGATCGTGGTGAAGCGGTCGCTGCGATGTCGAAAGGCGCGCCGGAAATTCTCTCGATGTTGCTCAAGAAGAAGATGATCGATGGTGTGATTTCCCTCGGCGGCGGCGGCGGCACTTCCATTTGCACCGCTGGAATGCGCGCGCTGCCCATTGGGTTTCCGAAGTTGATGGTTTCCACGCTGGCCAGTGGCAACACCGCGCAATACGTGGGCGTGAAAGACATCATCATGTTTCCCAGCATCGTGGATGTGGCGGGATTGAATCGTATTTCGCGGCCTATTCTCACGCGCGCGGCGGGCGCGATTTGCGGCATGGTCGAGGCGAGTCCCAAGGCGGGCCCGGACAAGCCGGTGATCGTCGCCAGCCAATTCGGGAACACGACGCAATGTGTGAACCATGCGCGCCAGCTTCTGGAGAAGGAAGGCTACGAAGTCCTGGTGTTTCACGCCACCGGCACTGGCG
>DATHKK010000661.1:0-3237 GCA_035489355.1 Candidatus Limnocylindria bacterium | reverse complement strand
ATGTGGACAGGCGTGGAAGGATCGTGGCGGCAGCCAGCGTGGCCTATCCCGACGGAACGAAGAAGAAGAAGCGCTACCGAAACATTGTTCGCCTCCGGCCTAATGGCCGCCTCGATCCCACCTTCAAAAGCCCATTCACCTTTCACGATGAGACACGCGATGCTCACACGGACGTGCGAACTGTGTTCATTGAGCCGGATGGCCATGTCATCGTGGGCGGTACACTTTTGGGAAAGACCCTTGATCCCGGCCACGGCGACGCGTTTGTGCGCCTGAACAAACAGGGACGCATCGTTCACCGTTACACCGAACTCATTCAGTACGCGGACGACCGGTTCGCCGGCGAGTTACACGGACTTACGATTGTGCCGCAACCGGACGGCAAGATCCTGCTTGGAGGCTTTTTCGGCGTGCGAACAAACTACGAAGGCGGGGCGAATATTGCGCGCCTGATGCCAGACGGTGTCACGTTCGATCCAGGCTTCCGCGCGACTGCGGATTGGGGTGTCGGCGCGATTGCTTTCCAGGCCGATGGCAAAATCATTATCGGCGGCGACTTCTCGCGCGTGAACGGCCAACCCCGCCACGGCATAGCCAGGCTGGAGCCGTAAAAGACTGGGTGTTTTGAGCGGCGGTGGAGACTGTCGCCGAACGTTCTCCAGATGTCCTGAAGCCTGCGCAGTTTCCGCTTTCCAGCCTCTCATGATTTCGGTTCGCTCTCACTCGACAATGCCTCGCAAGAATTTTACTTCTCCTGCCGAGGCCAATGCACAATGAGTGATGAACACCTCCGATGGTTCGGCCTCGTCCCCGAATAACGACGTTCACGATGGCGGGGACGATCCAGCCTTGCGCCGAGGCCATCATGCAGCGCGAACGCCGCACCTTGATTTTAAACGCGAAGGCCCATGGAAAATCGTTCACGAACATTTCTCCACGGTGGAATGAGGGAGGCGAAAGGCCGCGCCGCAGTCATGAAAACTTCACAAAGTGTCACTTTATTTTCTGTGGTTCGTGCCAAACCTTGAGTCATGCAAACGCTGTTCATAATCTCGTTCTCAGCGTTCGTAATTGCGGCGCTGGTCTGGTTCAGCACCTGGGCATTCTGGCTTCATCCGCCAGAGGGATGGCTGGGCAAGGAAGTCGTTTCGGTAACACTGCTTCGCGAAAGTGATCAGGTGAGACACGCTCCGTGGTTCCGGTGGCTCAAACTTCTGACACTGCTTTTCGGGCTGCTCACCTCGGCCTTATTCGTTGCGTTGCTGAGAGCGCATACCTCGTAAATTTCGCCGCACTGTTAAGGGTCGGCCACGCAGCGGGCCGCGAACGTTGGGAGTTTAAGAATAGTCACGACGCGTTGACTATGATCCAGTCAACGGGCATGTAAAGTTGGATGTCGCGCGTTTCCGTGCGCACACACGCATCACGCTTTGCACGACCTCCTTCGACCTGGTTTTCGTCCGCACTCACCAAAGATTCGACTGCGGCGCCAGAAGAAGCGGCTGTCGGCACCGATGCCGCACCCATAAAAGCGGCCGGCCCGGGTAAGGACGAAAAGACCTGCTTCGCTTGCAACGGTGATGGCGCCGCGCCATGCCGTGCCGCCGGTTGTGTCAGCGGCCAGATGGATTGTCCGAATCCTTGCCTCAAACTATCGCGTGGCGCGTGGATACACATGGAAGTCGCCGGGCATGATCCAAGCGAACTGTGGCAGAAATTTCCCAACCAAAGCGGTGGCGGAGGATATCGGGCATGGACTCAAGGTCATGTCGGCGAAGTCATTCAGTACTAAAACGGCGTGGCCGTGAACGTCGGCAAGTGCACGGTTTGTGGCGGCACGATCAAGGTGACCTGCAAAACCTGCGCCGGAACGGGAAAGCAGACGTGTGAAGTTTGTCAGGGGAAAAAGTTCATTCTGATCGCATGGACGCCCACCGACAACCCGTGGTTCAACAGCCAGCCGGACCTGATTCGGCTCATGGACGGACGAATGATTTTGGGCCGGATCGCAATGGCTGTCGGCGAAGAGAGGACGATTGTGACGCGCGATAAAAAGCTCCTTCATATAATAGCTTCGGATATTCTGCCCAAAGCAGGGACAAATTCTCCTCCACCTCAAACTCAGCAATGAGCAAGCAGAGGCGGGACGATTGGAGGGACGAGCTCTGCAAGACGCCGTTCGAGACCATCACGAAGCGCAACGCAGCACCTTGGCTCAACCGGCGCGAATCCTGAAACGTTTCTGCTCCCTCAACAATGCTGGAATCTAAATAACGATTTCCAATGGCTTATCGATCTGGATTGGGTGATGACTGCTTCATGCGAAACTTGATTCGGGGCAGTTTGGTGACAGGCCTCATCGCTGCGTGTTGCCTGGCGGCAGTTTCTGCGCGCTCGGAGGTGCGAGACACGGCCGGGCTATTCTCCGCCGCCACCGCGAAGCAGGCGGATGAAACGATCCGAACCTTCCAAAGAGATTTTCGCAAGGACCTGCTGGTGGAAACGTTTGCGGGCGTGCCGGGGAGCCGCACGAATGAGTACACGCTCAATCGCGAGCAATTCTTTGCCGACATGGTGCGCGAGCGGGCGCAAGCCGCGCGCCTGGATGGCATTTATGTGCTGATCATGAAAGAGCCACCGCCGCATCACTTCCGCATCCAAGTGGGCGTGGGCGAGGCGACGCGGCAACGGGCATTCGTGCCGGCGAATCGGGACGCGCTGGTGCGTTTGCTCCAGGCGAGTTTTCGCGAGAACAAGCATGATGAAGGGCTGCGTTCAGCCGTGACTTATGTGGAGGGGACGTTGCGGAGCAATCTCAGCGGACCAATGACCTCGACGACGGGAACGAAGGTGGCCGCTCAAGGTACGCCGATGCGGCCAGCGCCATCCGCTGCGCCTTCATCCGGGTCGTCCGTAGGCTCGATGGTATTGGTGGGAGCAGTGATCGTGGGCGGCATTTTCCTGGTCATGTTCCTGATGCGCTTGATCCGTGGCGGAACGGGTGGCGGTGGCTTGTCTCGCGGCGCAGGCGGACTAGGCCGGGTGGGCGGCGGTGGTGGATTCATGTCCAGCCTGCTTGGTGGCGTCGGCGGCGCTCTGGCTGCGAGCTGGCTTTACGACCGCTTCACCGGCAACGCGCATGCGAACGACCATGTTCCTCCGATTCAGGGTGGCGCCTCGTCGGATGTCGGCGGGGATTTCACCAATTCGGGCGGCGATGTAAGCGACTTTGGCAGC
>DATHKK010000660.1:0-2825 GCA_035489355.1 Candidatus Limnocylindria bacterium | reverse complement strand
GTTTTGCGCCGCGGCCACGACCCCGGCGGCCGTCGTCACTAGAAAGTGCGACGATAGCGTGATCGCGCTCACGATAGACGCAGCGAGCTCCAGCGGCATCTTCCAGTGCGTTTATGGGCAGCAAGCCTTCCACGAAAACTTCGAATAGTTCCACAAAGCAGCCGTATTTTTGCACCGAGATGATAAGCGCTTCGTATTCCTCCCCGAGATGCTGCTCCATGAATTGCGCGGTTTTCCAGTCTTTCAGTTCGCGTTCGGCGGTGGCGGCGCGCCGCTCGGCTTCGGAAGTTTCAACGGCCATTTCTTCGAGCTGGCGATGCGAATACAAAGTGGCTTCTTCGCCGCGCGGCGTGTTGAAGTGCGCGGTTGGTGGCGGCGCGGCTGCTTTGGAGTGTTCGAGCGCCCATTTTAGGACGCGATGCACGACGAGATCGGGATAGCGGCGAATGGGCGAAGTGAAATGCGCATATTCGTCAAAGCCTAGCGCGAAGTGACCGAGAGAATCGGCGGAGTAGCGGGCTTGCTTGAGCGAACGCAACATCAGGTAGGAAACGATGCGCTCTTCGGGCTTACCCATCACCTTGCGAACAAGACGCTGGTAGTGCTGCGGCGTGATGTGCAGTTCGGTGGCGCCCGGGAGGGCCACTTTCATGCCGCGCTCGCGGCCCTTGCCGTAGGAATCGGGACGGCCTGCGCGGGCGGGAGCCGGCGTGCGGCCATGGCGGACGGCGACTTCGCGCTGGTGGAGATTTTCCACGCCGAGCGAATAGCCGAAGGCCTGCGCCAGTTCTTCAAACTCCAAGACTTTTTTGGCGTCGGGCTTTTCGTGAACACGATGGAGCGCTTCGATTCCGCGCTTCAGCAAATAACCGGCGACGGCACGGTTGGCGGCCAGCATGAACTCTTCAATCAGGCGATGCGCAATGTTGCGTTCGCTGCGCGTGATATTGGTCATGCGCTGCTGGTCGTCAAATTCGATGACCGGTTCTGGAAGGTCGAAGTCGATAGAGCCGTGTTCGGCGCGGCGGGCGTTGAGAAGCAGAGCAAGTTCTTTCATTTCGCGAAAACGCGGCGCCAGCGCAGAGTAACGAGCGGTGGCCTCGGGATCGCCTTCGATGACTTTGTTGACGTTGGTGTAGGTCATGCGCTCGGCGGAGCGAATTACTCCAGCAACCATGCGCGAACTGCGCATGTTGCCATGGGCGTCAAACTCCATGAGCGCGGACATCACCAGGCGTTCTTCTTGCGGCTTGAGCGAACACATGCCGTTGGAAAGCGCTTCAGGCAGCATGGGGACGGCGCGGTCGATAAAATAAACAGAAGTCCCGCGGAGCCGCGCTTCCTGATCAAGAGGGGTTTGTGTGCGAACGTAGTGCGCGACGTCGGCGATGTGAACTTGCAGGTGCCAGCCGCCGTCCGGGCGATGCTCGACATGCACGGCGTCGTCAAAATCGCGCGCCGTTTCACCGTCAATGGTGACGATGGGAAGATGGCGAAAATCCTCGCGTCCGGCGCGTTCAGACTCAGTGAACGGCTGCGCGAGAGTTTCTGCTTCCGCGAGAACTTCGGGAGAGAATGTGTGCGGGAGGTGATGCTTGCGAATGATGATTTCAGTATCGACGCCGAGGTCGCCGGGACGGCCTAAAATTTCCATAACGCGCCCGGTGGGCGCCGAGCCGGAGCGGGCATAACGGACGAGTTCGACATTGACGACGGCGCCATCGAGTTCTGCAAGGTGCGGGACGCGTTTAGATCTTGCGCCGTGCTCTTTCGCCGCGGGTAAGCCTAATTTTTCACGGAGCGCGGGGGTGAGTTCGTCGCCGGGGGGAATTTCGATTTCATGTTGGATACGGATGTCATAAGGAAGTACGTGATTGACGCGATTCCCATAACGGAAAAGTCCGACAACGCTCGGATTGGCGCGGCGCAGAATTTTGACAATGCGCCCTTCGGCGCGCTGCGAGCCGGAAAATCCGCCGACACGGCCGATTTTCACCAGCACGTGATCGCCGTGCATGGCGTCCTCGACCGAATCGCGGGGAATGAACACGTCGCCGTCGAGTTGCGGTATTGGAGTATCGGGGACCACGAATCCGTATCCGTCGTGATGGAGGACGAGCCGGCCTTTGACCTCGTCGCGGTTCAAGAGTGCGGGACGCTGTTCGCTTCCTCTTGAGCCATCTCCCTCAAAGCGCGCCTGGGAGGTTTCAGACGGCGCTTTGCGGCCGGGGAGGCGATAGCGGTGGCCGGGAAGTTCTTCAAGGGCCCGACGTTTGACGAGTTGCGCCAACATCTTGTACAGCGGCTTGTGGTCGGACTTTTTCAGATGGAGAGCGTCGGCAATGTCCCCAGAGGAGGCAGAATCTCCTCTAAGTTGCAGAAAACGTAATATGTTATCGGGGCTGAGGTGGGATGGACGAGGCATCGTATTGGGGGTCCCAAGCTGGCCATGGGTTCCCTGGAAATATTCTAGACACTTTTTTTGATTTCCCCGCAACTTTTTTTGCCGGCCGGGTTTTAACAGACCAGGCCAACACACGACCGACTAGTCGCCCTCCGTCAGACTGGTCGGACAATTCCTCGAAAGAGGAAGTTGAGGAGGCGGGAAGACCTGGCCCGCCTCCTCATTTTTTCACACTATCCCGCAAAATCTAAATTTCCACAATTCCATTGCCAGAGCGACGTTTCCTTGACGTTTTGCCGCGTGAAGCTCTTTCCATATTCGCGGGTTGCGGCTAGGCTGGACGCGGCAATCGGGTGGAAGAAAATAATCGAGGGCGGGTGAGCTTCTTGCTTGAGCGAATTTTCAGGCTTTCGGAGAACGG
>DATHKK010000659.1:0-6239 GCA_035489355.1 Candidatus Limnocylindria bacterium | reverse complement strand
ATTCAGCTCGCGGAAGATCTGCTGGTCTATTCGCAACGCGGCCTCGAACTCTACGCGCGCATGGGCGATCGGCTCGGGAAAAAACTCTGACTCCGCGCTTGCGCGTATTTGCGCCCGTGACAAAGTGCGCGCACTTCGAATGATGACAGCACGGAACAATCTCAAATGGAACCAGCCGGCAATGTCGTATCTGCGCGTGCGTCGTGTCGTCGTCGCGCACGACGGGCAGGAGGAGCCAAACTGATCGAAGCACCAGATTTGCGCAACCCTGCTCGACGAAAGCCGAGCAGGGTTTTTTGTTTGTGAACACGAACCCACACGGTTTGATCCCAAGCCTCAAGGCGCTGCCGCGTGCCGCGTGGTTTCTTTTCCTGGGAACGTTTATCAATCGCTTCGGCTCGTTCGTGATTCCGTTCCTCACGATTTATGTGCGCGAGCGCGGCTTCACGAGTGGTGATGCGGCGCTTGCGCTGACGGCCTACGGCATCGGCCATTTCGTGGCGGCGCTGGCCGGGGGTTATCTCACGGATCGCATCGGCCGGCGGAAGACGATCGTGCTGTCCATGTTTTCCTCCGCGAGTTCGATGTTGCTCTTGTCCCAAGCGGATTCGCTGGTCGCGATCATCCTGCTCACGGCACTCACGGGGTTGACGACGGAACTGTATCGCCCCGCGAGCAGCGCGCTGCTGGCGGACATCGTGACGCCTGAGCAACGGATCACGGCGTTCGCGGCGTTTCGCTGGTCGTTGAACGCGGGTTGGGCTTTCGGTCCGGCCACGGCGGGTTTCCTCGCGGACTATTCTTTCAAGTGGCTGTTCATTGGCGATGCGATCACATCCACGCTGTTTGGAATCCTCGCTTGGTTCACGCTGCCGCACGGGCTGCGCGCCATCGGCGAATCAGCCTCGTGGGCCACCGCCTGGCGTGTGATGCGCCACGACCGGCGGTTTCACGCGCTGCTCCTGGCGCAATTCTTCATCTCGCTCGTGTTCCTGCAAATGAGTTCGACGTTCGGACTGCACGTGACGTCAGCGGGATTTACGCCCCGCGATTATGGGCTGCTCATTTCACTCAACGGCGTGCTCATCGTGTTCTTCGAACTGCCACTCACGATGCATACGCGACGATGGCCCACCCGCGCGACAATTGCGTTCGGTTACGTGCTCGTTGGCCTGGGCTTCGCGCTCGCTGGCTGGGCGAAGACGATTCCCATGCTCACGCTGGTGGTGATCGTTTTCACCATTGGTGAAATGATCGCGATGCCGGTGGCGTCGGCCTTCATCGTGGGCGGCGTGCGGCCGGAAATGCGCGGCCGCTACATGGGCGCGTATGGATTGGTGTGGGCACTGGGCCTGACGCTCGGGCCCAGCACCGGCGTGCGCCTGCACGCGAGTGAACCGCTGCTGCTCTGGGGTGCGTGCGGCGTGCTGGGGATCATTGCCGCCATGCTGATCCTGAAGGTGAAGACGGAAGACGGACGCACTGCCGGGTTGTGACCGCTTCGTCGGGCCACGCCCAAATTGCCGCCGCGAATCTCTACGACACCGCGAGCAGCGAAACCTTCTCGTTCATCTCATTGCGCCCGATGCCTTGCGCGCGGGGATCGAGCATGGGCTTGCCATCGACGAGAAACAGATAGTGATGATGACCGTGGTTCAATTGCAGTTGAGCAAACCAGGTTCCGTCGTACTGCTTTTGCATCGGGTGCGCCGTGGGATTCCAATCATTGAAATCTCCAATGACGAAGACGCTGCCCGCGGCTGGCGCCTGGCAATAAAAGTTGATCGGCTTGTGTTGGCTCTTGGCGGAATAGCGGCCCGGTCCGCCGGGCGGTCGATGTGAGTGCATGGTGTTCTGTTTCTTACTGGCGGCAGCGAAGTAATATCACCCGGCGGAAAAATCAACGCTTCATTGCCCGCTCGTAACTTTTTTTGTGACCTGAACGTCACGGTCCGCGCGTGCGAGGATTTTGTTTTTTCAATAAAGCGCATGTATCGTTCGCTCTCATTTTGAAACGGCCAAAGAAAAAAGCTCTCGCCGATGCTCCCGCGCCGCGCACGGCGACGCTCCCGAAGGTCGTGCTGGTCGCCTCCGGCATGCTGCTCATGTTTCTCCTGGAATCGCTGTTCTGGCCCGGTCATGGCCTCGCGTGGCGCCAGGCGAAAAACGCGAAGACCGCAGCCTCGCTAGCCAGCAGCAATTTTCTTTGGGGCGCGCCCATTAACTATGTCCCCATCGCGCTGGATCGTCCCGAGGAGTATTTCACCAACGACTTCATCCGCGGGCCCGCCACCAGGTGGGTCTTTCGCAATCAGGGCGAAACAGAACTGGCCAGTTTGTTCAGCACACTCGAACTGACCGACTCGACGCGGACCTGGCTCAACGATCGGGCGCACTGGGAAACTTCAGCGAACATCGTCCGCATCAAACCGCCGCCCGAGGTGGTCGTCAGTCTTGCGCCGGAAACTCGGGCGCGGCTCTATGCGATGCTGGCGCGTGATCCGGAAAACGTTCCTCACGCCACGCCGTTTCGTTTTCGTGCCGATGGCTTCAACGATTGGTTTGCCGAGTGCGGTCTGCCGCCGGAAAAGATCGCGTTGGTGCGCAAGCTGACTTACCGGCAGGAAGGCAATCTCTGCTTCGCCGACGCCGCGACCTTCGCGGAAATCTCGTCCGCGGAAGAAACGAAGTGCCTCGTCCGCGGGCTGTGGCGCGTCTCGACCTTTGTCATGAAGCTGCGCGTCGATCCGAGCACCGACGTCAGCGTCATCATCAAGTATTGGGGCTTGCTCGGGCCGGCTTACACTTACAAACCGTTCATCGAATCCGTGGCCCGCGTGCCGGAAGGATCGGAGATCAACATCTCCTACTTTCTGCCGCCATTCGCGCGGCTGCGCCTTTACACTTATCCGAACCCGAGCGATCCGAACATTGTCCGGCAGGATTGTTTCTGGAGTTCAATGAATTTTTTCAACAGCGCGCCGGACGACGGCTTCTTCAATCCTGACCACACGCGCAAGGTTCTCAAAAGCGATTACACGCGAAACCCCGCCGGCCCGCGCCAGTTCGGCGATCTCCTGCTGCTGCTCGGCCGGGGCGAAGAGGCGCTGCACATGTGCGTCCACATCGCGGATGACGTGGTCTTCACCAAGAATGGCGCGAACACGCAACAGCCGTGGGTGTTGATGAAACTTCCGGAGATGCTCGGCAGCTACGAAACGCTCAAGCCGTTTCAAATCGTGACCTACCGCCGCAAGACGCCGCGCACCAACTCGCTGGTGATCTCGTCGGCGGCATCGGCGTTGTAATGGCCGGTGAGTTTTGGCTTAGCGCTGGCCAATAAATTTCAAATCCCAGCTCTCAAATATCAATAGGACCAAGTTCCAAATTCCCACGTTCGATGGCGATGCGTCGACAGCCGTTCAAGTTTGGTTTTTGAAATTTCGAATTTGGATTTTGGAATTTGTATTTCGAGTGAAACCACTTTTCAAGTTTTTCCGCATCGACGTTTGCTTTTCGTTTCCTGTTCCCGTACTTGCAACCGCTCGTCGCGGCGTCTTCACCGGAGGAAGTGGTGGTGAGATAACCGGAGAAGATTTCCGGTGTTGCCCTGCTTCTTCCGTTAACGCTCTGCGTGTAACGTCCGATAACACTTTATGCTGAACGAAAACCAGAAGACCAATGGTGCGGTCGCCAAAGCGACGACCTCTCAAATTTTAGGCGGTGGCGATCACATCGTGCGCATCGATCCCAAGTGGCAGAAGCATTACGAACTGCTCGTAGAATTGCGCGCGCAACTCGGCCAGCGCAAAAGCGGCCTTAGCGAAATCGCCCGCGAAGAGCAGCGCGCGTTCAGCCTGCACATGGCCGACGCCGGCACCGACGAGTTCGATCGCGACTTCGCGTTGAGCATGATGAGTTCGGATCAAAATGCCGCCTACGAGATCGACGCCGCACTCGCGCGCATTCGCGATGGCAGCTACGGCATCTGCGAACTGAGCGGCCAGCCCATCGAAGAGGAACGGCTGGCGGCCATTCCGTGGACACGCTTTTCGGCGGATGCTCAGCGCGAGTTGGAAGCGAGCGGTTCCGTCGCCCGCACGCGCCTGGGCGACCGCGGCAGCCTCGCCGAGCCGGCCGCGTCTGAAGAAGGCAGCGAAGAGGCCGAAGCAGCCTGAATGGCAGGTCAGCAAGTCAGTAAACAATGAAAAGTAGGTTACCGCCGCGAAGTTACTGACCTACTGATTCACTGTTTTCACCGATTTGCTCTCCCCTCCCGGATCGGTTTCACTCCTCCCGTGATTGCTCTGCTCGATTACGGTTCCGGCAATTTGCGCAGCGTGGAAAAGGCGCTCAAGAAAGTCGGCGCCGATGTGCGCGTGGCCAAAACGTCGCGCGGCATGGAAGGCGCGCGCGGCGCGGTGCTACCGGGCGTGGGCGCGTTCGATGATTGCCTGAACTCACTTGAGAAACAGAAACTGTTTTCCGCCACGCGCGATTGGATTGTTTCCGGGCGTTCCTTTCTAGGCATCTGCGTCGGCTACCAGGCGCTCTTCGATGGGAGCGAGGAGTTCAATAGTTGCGCGGCCGGCCTCGGAATTTTCTCCGGCAAGGTCGTCCGCTTTCCGCAACGCGACGGACTCAAGGTACCGCAAATCGGTTGGAACCAAATCGACATCACGCAGCCCGGTTGCCCGCTCTACAAAGACATTCCCAGCGGAAGCTACGTTTACTTCGTGCACAGTTTTTTCCCCAAGCCCGCGGACGAAAGCATCGTGGCCACGCGCACGACCTACGGAGAATCTTTCGCGTCGTCCGTGTGGAGAGACAACGTATTCGCAACGCAATTCCATCCCGAGAAAAGCCAGGCAGTGGGGCTGAAGCTTTTGGAGAATTTCGTGGCACTCGCGGAGCGTTCGTGAACGTACTGCTGGTTTGCAACCGGCAGGGTCATTCAAAGTTCCAGAACTGCCAGTTGCAAACTGACGGCACGTTACTGAATGCGCAGCACCCGCCCATTCACGCTGTCTGAAATGTAAATGCGTCCCTGCAAATCAACGTTCACGCCATGCGGATGACGCAGTTCTGTCTTGAGCGGGTCCGCGCTCAGCGTCGCCCCGCGCTTTCCGGTTCCCGCCACGAGCACCACTTTGTTCTCCGTCGGCAGATAGCGCCGAATCACATCGTTCTCGCTGTCCACGATCAACACCGTGTCGTCGCGATCCACCCACAAATGCTTCGGCCCTTTCAACGTCACCACCAGAGGATCAGTCGCGCTGGTGACGCCGCCCGGTTTGCCTGTGCCGACGACCGTGCGAATTTTTCCTTTCGTGTCAACGACGCGCAACGAGTGTCCGCCACGTTCGAGGATGTAAACATCTCCGCTTCTGGCGACTGCGACCGCGCGCGGATCGAGCAGCGGTGAAACCACGGCATCGCTTTCATCCGCGGGAACTCCCTTCGCGCCGTTCCCAGCGACGAGACGAACCTTGCCGCTCGTCATATTGATGGTACGCACGCGGCGGTTCTCCAAATCAGCAAGGTAAAGATTTTCCCGCCCCGCATCGAATGAAAGTGAGTAGATGCCGCTGAACTCCGCGTCCTTTGCCAGTCCGCCATCGCCGCTGTAGCCGCGCTTTCCTGTTCCAGCGAAGGTGCTGATGATTCCACTCTTCGCGTCCACACGGCGAATTTTCCAATTCCAAGTGTCCGCGATGAATACGTCGCCGTTCTTCGCCACGATGAGATGATGCGGGCCGTTCAACTCCGCTTCAATCGCTGGGCCGCCATCGCCGCCGCTGCCTTTTTTCGTCGTGCCGGCGAACACAGTCAGGTTCCCGCGCGCGTCCACTTTCAGCACGCGGTTGTTGGTCATCTCGCAAATGTAAGTGTTGCCCTGCGCATCGAAGTCAGTGGCGAACGGATCAGCGAGTCGGCACTCGGTAGCCAAACCCGTGGCCTTCGCGCCGCCGCCCGCGAAAAGGGTCAGGTTCGCGCCGCCGGCTTGCACCGCACCCGCGAGCAGCACGGAGTTCACCAAAAATCGAAGAGGCTTGTTCATAAGAATTGTCATGTTCGGCTATGATGCCTACAGTGCGCCGGTGTTCCAGACGGTTCCAAGTTTGAAATCGCTCGCTCTCGTTTTGCTCGGGCTCACTTTTTTTCCGCATCACTCCGCCGCCGCGGTGAAGGCCGCGCCCGAATTGCCGGTCATCGACGAGCACCCGATTGGCCGCTTC
>DATHKK010000658.1:0-3300 GCA_035489355.1 Candidatus Limnocylindria bacterium | reverse complement strand
GTATCGCGTTTTCTCTCCGGGCAACGTCACGAGCACACACGACCGCACGCTGGCCACGGTCGCGGCGAGGCCCGTCTCCGAGTCGTCCATGTAACCGCCGATCACGGACTCGCGTTGCAGACCGCTGCGATGACAGAGCAGTTGGCGCAAGGTGACTTTGGGCTGACGCGCAAAGGGATTGATCGGCAGCAAGTCCGGCGGCAGCGAAGCATCGAGATCGAGCTTCCCCGCCTCCACTTGCTGCATCACGGCGACGGCGTTGAATAATTTGGAAATGCTACCTACACGAAAAATGGAATCGCGCTTCGCTTCGCCAAAACCGGCTGCGTAAACCACACGCTGATCATCGACGAGAGCGACGGAGATGCCGCCGATTTCCCACTCGCGCATCTCGTCGCGAATGACGGCTTCGAGCTGTGGCGTGACGCGCGAATAATCAGCCGCATGGGAAAAAAAAAGCGTTAGCAGAAACACCGAGCAGGAGAGCAACACGCGAAAGGCAGGGCGCGCTGCTCCGCGCACAGGGATCAACGTGCTGCCAGTTTTCACATGGCGGATGCGCGCTAATTTCGGCGCGTGTGAATCTCTTTCTTTCGCTGTTGGAATGGATGGAGTCGGACTGCCAATTGCAAACCGGCAGCACTTTGCCAAGGCCATGGCGTGTGGAGGGTTCATGCTCATCAACTCGTTCGCATCCGCGGGCATTGTGATCAAAAGCATCATGGGTTCAAGGTTTCAGCGAGCAAGTTGCGGCGGCGTCGGGCGCATCCGTCTGTTTTGCTTCAGGGTCGCGCTTTGCCGGCTACCGCAAAAAGTTTCTGTCCAACTCACCGACCAAATCCGCGACCACCATCATGAGTTGCCCGCGCAGATCGATTTGGTGTTCGTCCGCCGACAAATCAATCGCCTGCCGCATCATGCGCTGATAACGCCGCGAGAGCGGGATACTCTCATCGTGATCGCCCAACTCGCGCAGAATGTTCCGCACCCGATCGGCACAGCGATGCGCCTTTTGAATCGACTTGAGAGCGGCTGCTTCGGTGATTTCCCCCGCCCCCGTGCGTTGCAACAACCGGCACTCGAACGTGCGGCAGCGCACCGGGCGCTCCGCGTAAATTTGGCACAGCTTGCCGTTGAGACACGCGCACGGCTGGGAAAAGCGTGGAAGAGTGGCACGCCGTTTCAGCGGCAGACCGAGCGCGGCCAGGCGCGCGTCGTCGTCGCCTTTTTGCAAACGCACGTCAGCGAAGAGCACGCCGTTGCAGCACAGCGCGCAAGTAGGGCAAAGCAGCGCAATGGAATCGGCAGTTTTGATCGTGGAAGCGTTCACGCGAGGCACACACATTCCACAACCACGCCGGCGGTTCAAGCGGATGTTTGCGTCGCACGGCGGGGCCATCCTGGAAGTGCCACCAAGGTCAAAACGCGGCGCACGCCGACCGACGGGTCCCGCCAGCTGCTTCAATACTGCAGCACCCGATAGAAGCGTGAGCGCGTTGCGGGAAGATCTTCGGAAATCGCCACTGGTTCCCCGGCCTCGCCGCCCGCCAGAACTTCGCCGTCCAGACGCTTCCACTCCAAATCGGAAAGTTCGTCCTTGTACAAGACTTCGTAGCGGCGTTGCGCGCCGGCGCTCCAGGTGAGGACGGTCTTGTTCCCGACAATGGCGATGCGCGGCGCCACGTCGCCGGTCGGCGCCGGTCCGCTGCCGGGCGCGGATGAGATTTGATCCACCCAGCCGCGATCGGCGCCGGTTGTCACCGAGCCGTTCTTGACGTAAGCCCATTCCAGAAGTTGCGGTCCCGGCGGCAATTCCAATGAACGTTGTTCCCAATCTACTTCGCCCGAAATGGAGGCCTGGGCTTCGCCATTGAGCAACATCATCAATTCATCGCCGTTGGCTTCCGAGGAAACTTTCCACCAGAAGCTCAACGTTCCCGGCCCGTCCACGACGGCGTGCATCGCGCTGCTCTGCCCATGGCCCACGAGACCGCTGCGCGCGGCGTCCATGCCGTCATGGGTGATGACCGTGTGGCCTTCCCAAAAGGCGTCGCCGTCGATGAGGAAAAGATGCTCCGGCGCATCCACCGCCTCCGCAAGGGCGACGACGCGATTCACCGCGAGCCGCGCCATCGCGCTGGTGATGCTGCCGGCCGCATTGCTCACCCGGACACAATAATCTCCCGCCTGAGCTCCGAGCGCGTTGAACACCGTCAGTGAAGCGGTGGTCGCGCCGCCGATGTTTCCACCATCGCCAATGGCGTTGGTGCCGTTCAGGAGCCATTGGTAGCTCAACGGATCGGACCCGGCTGCTGCGACCGTCAAGTCCACTGTTTCGCCCTGGTCCACTATCTGGCTGGCGGGTTGAATGAGGATGAAAGGCGATTGCACCGGTCCGGGCGAGCCGCTTCGCACATAGGAAACTTGATCGAGCCAGCCGCGGTCCTGTCCGCCGACCCCAGTCGAGCCGCGCGCATAGCGCCATTGCAGGACGTGGCTGCCGGACGGCACGCTGAATGTGATCCGCTGCCACTCGACTTCACCGGAGATTCTGAGCTGATCTTCGGAATCCAACATGAAACGCAAGTAGTCGTTGTTTTCCTCGGAGGACACTTTCCACCAGAACACCAGCGTGCCCGGACCGCTCACGGTCGTTCTAACGTACGTGTAAGTGCCGTGTTCCGTGGTCGCGCCGCTCTGCGCCGCATCCGAGCCATCGAGCGTTACGGCCCGCTGGCCTGTCCACGGGACCGCGGTGCCGCCGGTGGTGAAGCTCAGCCCCGTTGTGTCCAGCGCCTCAGCCAGCGTCGGCGCGAGCGCGAGCGTTGCGTTCGAGCTGATCACGATACCGGCGCTGTTGCTCACAATGACGGAATAAGTTCCCAGCCGCGCAGTCTCTACCTCCGAGATGGTCAAGGTGGCGGTGGTCGCGCCGCTAATGCCATTGCCGTTGTTCAGCGGGACACCATTGAATCGCCATCGATACGTCAATGGCGCGGTGCCCACCGCAGTGACGCTGAACGCCACGTCTTCTTCGTCGTCGTCTTCATCTTCGCCAACGAGCCGGCTGACTGGCTGGATCGTGATGGTCGGCGCAATCACACCGAACTGCACCTGGTCCACCCAGCCGCGATCCTGGCCGGCGACGGTGCTGCCGTTCTTCAAATAGGTCCATCGCAGCGTATGATTGCCAGCCGTGAAGTTGAACGAGCGGAAATTCCAATCCACTTCGCCGGAAATGCGCGCCTGCTCGACGCCATCGACGAAGAACATCAGCCGGTCGTTGCTCGATTCCGAGGA
>DATHKK010000657.1:0-3248 GCA_035489355.1 Candidatus Limnocylindria bacterium | reverse complement strand
CTGACAATCCCCGGTGCCGGAATCAGGTTTCGGTTTTCCTCGACCGTGTTCTGATTACGCCACGCCGAGTGAGGTCAGGGGTCCCGAACTCCGCGTTTTTTCGGGCTGTGCTCAGAGGGGGGCACAGCCCGTTTTGCGTTTTATGGATCAATCTTCGTCGGGCAGCATCACTGTGATCGCGGGCTGTGTGTCGTCGATGTCGAGCGGGCCGCACGTGGCGATCAACTTCACCAAGCGAGGGCGCTCGGTGTTGGAATTGCGAACGTAGAACACGGGAAACTGAATGCCCGCTTCGTGCGCGGTTTTGGTGACTTCCACTTGCACGCCATCGGCGATGGCCTGCGA
Organism: Candidatus Limnocylindria bacterium; assembly: GCA_035489355.1. Lineage (GTDB taxonomy): Bacteria > Verrucomicrobiota > Verrucomicrobiia > Limisphaerales > SIBH01 > JANNGC01. Next base: position 2,903 of record DATHKK010000657.1, on the reverse strand, counting down.
GCGTGAGTAAACGTGAACAATCGAAAAGTGATTCATGGTGTGAAAAGGAAATGGGCGCGGCTGTGACACCGCGCCCGGCAACTACGCCGCAACCTGATCGGCAGGATGAAACGATTGATACTTGGCGCGCGGATCGGTCGGCTCGCCTTTGAACACTCCGCACGGGTGCTGCCAGACTTTCCGGCGTGAGTTCCAATGAAAGCCAAGCTGCGAAAGCTCGGCAGTCATCTGCTGATCCTGCGGTGCATCGAAGGCAACCCAAACCCACTGGCCCACGACTTCGGCCAACTCGAAAGCCCGGCGCAAACGACGCTGCAACAGATCAAGAACCTGATCCGTAGGCAACTCGCGATTCAACTTCCGCTTGGCAAAGTCAATGCGAAGCACTCCACGCGGCTCTGCCGGTGTCTGCTCCGATGCTGATTGATGATTGCTGGACTGGACTCGGAACCCTGGCGCTGATTTGGTTTTTTGTGATTTAGTTTTCATGGCTTTTTTTTTGATGATTGCCGTCCTGTTCCCATCGCCCTTCGCCTGAGTAAGCGCCTCGTGGCTTCCTGCTGGGAGTGGTCTTCAGAGGGCACCAGCAAAGGACGCCACGATGCCGGGCGCGCACAGAAGGGCGATGGGATTGGACGGCATTCGTTGCGGAGCAAAAAGAGCCTGAAAACTGCGGCGACTTTTCCCACCATCATTCCCCGACCCGGCGATCTCTCGAAAGAAAGCGCAGTGGCAGGCCGGCTGGCGTGAAGGATGCGGCGGTGAGTTGGCGCACGGCTCGGCAGTCAGGCGGACATCCTCACTGCTGGTCCGCTTGCGAGTCGCGTGACAACGCACCGAGTCACTGGACACAATGCGCTGTTGTGTTCATTGGACCGGGCCGTCGGATGGGTCGGCGGGTTAGGCGGGAGACGGCGGGGACTCATTGCCGGGGGTCCTGCGGCAGCGGGTGCCGGCAATGGGGCGGCATTGAACATAATGGCCATTGTGTCTGGTGACGTGCTTCGCAAGGCATCGCCCCAGGCGCGCAGCTTGCGAGCACCGTTGGCGATGCCGGTGCTTCATGCCAGCAGTGCCGAACGAAGCGAAAGTTCATCCAGCGGGGTCGCATCGTTTGATCAACTTCATCCACTCGATACGCGCAGCGTGCGAACGAAGTGAGTTTCACCCGCCAGCGTGTCTCCGATGTTTCAACGACCGGAACGGAGCGTAGCGAAACAGCAAAGGCCGCGGAGCGGTTCGCGGCCCGGCTGTGCAGCGGAGTCGAAGTGCAGGGAGTTGAAAGCTCGGAGTCACGGTCCTTCCGAACTGGCACTGTGCGCCGGACAGTCTGCGGGTTTGGCGTGGCAGAGAGCGGAGCACAGACGCGCAGGCACGAGCATCGTAGCCGGAGCGACTGACACGCCAAACCCGCAGTCTGTCGGCGCCTTCCTCGCGGCTGTCGCGTGAGCGCCGCCGCCATCTCGCGAGTGTGCTGTCGCAGGCACGAGACGAAGCACTCTCGCGCCAATCAAATCCTGCGCCGTGAGGTCGGCACGTCAGAGCGAAGCAGTCCGCGACAACGGAGCGAGCAGGGTAGCGACACGTGCCGTGCTCACGGCGCATTGTGCTGCGAGTGCGGCAGCACTCGCTTGTGAACCAAGGCGCGCAGCGCCGAGTTTCCCGTCCCGGACAGCGCGCCAGAACCGTAACCCAACCCGTGCCGCTGAATTGCAACCGCGACTCTCGAACTGGATGAGACGTGCTTCGCGCGCGCTGTAGCGAGAGGGCGGCGGACGACGACTTTCTGACGACCGAAGACGCCGCCCGGTGCCCGGCGTGGGGCGCGTTTAGCGCCCCGCCGGGCACGAGCGTCCGGGACCGCGCGCGGCCCGCGACTCCATGACTGAGAGCGCGTGCGCCGGTTGCGCGCGATGAGCGCAGAACAGCGTGGCGCGCGAACTGACATTTCATCGAGTCTAGCGAGCCAACATTGTCTGCGTGCGGCGTGAAATTGTAGAGACGCCTGACCGCGGCTGGCGCGCATTGGATCTGAAAGAGACGTGCTCACGAGGATGCAACGTCCATTGCAGTGCATTCACCGCGCGGATTCAATTACCACGCGACTGAAAGTTGGCAGGGAAACTGAATTAAAACCGATGAGAAAAGAGAGCCGTAATCGAAATAGAAAAATCCAAAAAGAGAAGCGATTCCAATCAAGAGAGAAAATTTTGAAATACGCATTTATTCCGAGCGAAGCGAAAAAATAGAAACTACCGGCATCTCCGCAAAAAAAATATACCCCCCTCTTCCCCTGGGAGTCCCACAAAACCACACCAGCTATACTCCTTGTGACAGCCCGAAGCATATCTCACTTTGTGGGCATCGAGAATGTTCAATATTTTTGCACTGGCGCGCGTGTGTATCGAAAACAGTTCAGCGTGGAAGCGCGTCAAGTTTGTTCCTAACGGTTGTGATGCTACGTGGCGCAACACCGCGCGCTGAGGCGCAACGTAGTGCAAACATGAAGTCGCGCCATCGCTCGGTTTGTGAAAACCGATGCTATGTAGGGTGGATGCCAGTCAATTCATTGCATCCTGATTACTTGGAAGTCCTGCCGGCCTGGGCGCGCGCCCGTGATGTCATTGCCGGCGAGGACGCAGTGAAAGCGGCGCGCGAAAAATATTTGCCGCGTTTGGATTCGCAGACCGATGCCGAATTCGATGCCTATCGCGCTCGCGCTTCGTTCTTCAACGCCACGGCCCGCACCGCCGATGGTTACAGCGGCCAAATTTTTCGCCGTTCTCCCTTCATCAAATTGCCTGATGGCTCCAGCGCGCTGGGCCGTGCGCTCAACGTGTTCAACCACGATGCGGACATGCTCGGCACTACTTTGATTGGCTACGCCAAGAACATTCTCGTCG
>DATHKK010000656.1:0-7497 GCA_035489355.1 Candidatus Limnocylindria bacterium | reverse complement strand
TTCTCGATCAACGTCCGCTTGCCGCGCCCGGCGCCGTTTGCCTAATGTTTGACCCGTGAACAGCCGAAAACTTCAAGGCAACGAAATCAATTCAGGACAATATCATGGCTCAAATTAAATTCGGGACGGACGGCTGGCGCGCCATCATCGCCGAGGATTTTACTTTTCAAAACGTCGAGCGCGTCGCGCAGGCGACGGCGGCGTATTGGAAACGGAACCCGGTTCCTGGCACGAAGAAGCACATCGTAGTCGGCTACGATCGCCGCTTTCTTTCCGATCAATTTGCGCGCCGCACCGCCGAGGTGATGTTGGGCAATGGCTTTGAGGTGACGCTCACCTCCACGCCCACGCCCACGCCCGCGGTGTCGTTCGCGGTGAAAGCCGAGCGCGCCACGGGCGGTGTGATGATTACTGCCAGTCACAATCCACCGGCATTCAATGGGTTCAAATTGAAGGCGCATTTCGGCGGCTCCGCCGAACCCGCTACGTGCCAGGCGATCGAAGCGCTTCTCGATGTCGCGCCGGTGCAGACGAAACCATTTCCTGCTCAGAGCAGCCGCGCCGCACGCATCACCGATATACGCGCGGAACATTTCGCAGCCATCAAGGCGCTCGTGGATTTCAAACTCATCGCGAAATCAAAAGTGAAGTTCGCGCACGACCCGCTCTTCGGCGTCGGCGCGGGTTGCTTCGAGCAGTTGCTCGCGGGCACCACATGCCGCGTGACGACGCTGAACGCGAATCACGATCCGAATTTCGGCGGCATCAATCCCGAGCCGATTGCGAAGAACTACACCAAGACCGCGGCGTATCTGAAAAAGCATCCGCACGATATTTGCCTCGTCACGGACGGCGACGCGGATCGTGTTGGCGGCATGGATGGTCGTGGGAACGCGCTTTCGACGCACCAACTCATTTGCCTGTTGCTCCACCATTACGTGGCGAACCGCGGCGCGAGTGGGCGCATGATCAAGGCGCTCACCACCACCTCGATGGTGGACAAAATGTGCGCGGCGCACGGACTTGAGTTGGTCGAGACGGGCGTCGGCTTCAAATACATCGCGGCGGAAATGCTCAAGGGCAATTACGTGCTCGGCGCGGAAGAGAGCGGCGGCATCGGTTTCCCGGGACATATTCCGGAGCGCGACGGCATTCTCGCCGGACTCATGTTGCTCGAATTGCTCGCGACCGAAAAAACTTCGATCAATAAGCTCATCGCTAGGTTGGAAAAAGAGTTTGGCCCGCATCGCTACGCCCGCGTCGACACTCGCTTTCCCGTCGAGAAACGCGCGGCGCTGATGGAGTTCTGCAAAAAGAATCCGCCCGCGAAACTGTTGAAGTCGCCGCTGGCTGAAGTGAAGTCCTACGACGGCGTGAAGTTCATCGCGCGCGACGGCTCGTGGCTGATGCTGCGCGGCTCCGGCACCGAACCGATTCTGCGCATCTATGCGGAAGCTTCGAGCGACGCGGGAGCGAAACGTTTGTTGGAAGAGGGTGTGCGCATGACCGGGCACGTCTAGTTGGGTGCACGAACGGCAGCAGTAGAATTCGCCCTAAGCATTTGAAACCGGCCTGCGGTACCCGGCGTCTCAGTTTTCGTTCTCAAACGAAAATTCAACACACAGCAATCCATGAAAATATCACTCGTGTTCGCGACGGTTGGCCTGTTCTGCGCGTCGGCATTGATCGCGGCGGACGATCCCAAGGCCGACGTGAAAGCGGCGTCCAAGAAGCTGGGCGACAAACCTAATTATAGTTGGACCTCGACGCCGAAGATGGAGGGCGGAGGCGGAGGCGGAAATTTTCGCGCTGGTCCCACCGACGGGCAAACCGCGGATGGAATCGTTTATCTGAAATCAACGTTTGGCGATCGCTCGATGGAAATCGCGGCCAAGGGCGAAAAGGTCATGGTCAAAGGCGAAGAGGGCTGGGAATCGGCTGAGGATGCGCAAGGTCCGGCGCAGTTCGCGTCGCGGCGCATGAGGACTTTCAAAGCGCCCGCAGCGGAAGCCGCCGACCTCGCAGACAAAGCGAAATCCTTGAAGAGTGCGGATGGCGCGATTAGCGGCGACCTGACCGAAGAGGGTGCGAAGGCGTTGCTCAGTTTTCGCCGACAGAACGCGGATGCCCCCGCGCCAAAAGACGCCAAAGGTTCCGTGAAATTCTGGCTGAAAGACGGTGAGTTGGCGAAGTACGAATACAACGTTCAAGGCAAAGTGATGGGCCGCGACGACAACGAAATGGAAGTGAACCGCACCACGACCGTGGAGATCAAAGACGCGGGCAAGACCAAGCTCGGCTTGTCCGACGATATCAAGAAGAAGCTGTAGGGCGGAGTGAGGATTTCAAAGGCCCGGCATGGAAACGTGCCGGGCTTTTTTTCTTGTTCACTTTTATCTCCATCGAACTCCACGTACAGGAGATTTGCTTGCGGCCATCTTGGTGCAAGGCATATTCGGCGAGGTTGCGTGCGTAGCTCAATTGGATAGAGCGTCGGCCTCCGAAGCCGAAGGTTGTGGGTTCAACTCCCACCGCACGCACCATCTCTGACTCCGACTGAGAAGCCACGCTGATCTTTGTCGGCTTTGGTTTGATTAGCCTTGATCAGGCTGAAATAGGCTTTAGGGGAGATCGAAGTGACTTTCAAAGGTGGAAGGTAGAACCCTGTTTTTAGGGCGCGGTGCCCCCCGCGCCTGCGCCGCGAACCACGCGCGCACGCGATGCAAAATGGATTGTTTTAGCAACGAGCCGGGAACAAGGGGCAATATACTTTGCAAGGAATTTGACTTCTAAGCCATTTTCCCAATGATTCGCTGACTCATGGCGACACTGCTTACCACCGTGGCTACGGTTGGTGCCACGGCTGCGCAAACTGCCCTTGCGCCCACACACGGAAGACTCGACGCCTATTTGAAGAATAGTCTGGTGCTCAAATACTGCGTGCCGAACGAATACATTTGTGCCCGGCTTGGGCAATTTCTTGGGCTTCCGATTCCGGCCTGCGGGCTTGTTTACAAAGCCGGGCAAAAGCCGGAGCATTATTTTGCCTCCCTCAATTTTAATTTAAGCAGTTCACAGCTTCCACCAATCGACGCTAATTCATGCGGGGCGCTATCTGATGGAACCGGCGTCATTTTGTTCGACATCCTGATTGCAAACGATGACCGCCACCGAGCAAATCTGAGTCTGGATAGTTCGACACAGCCACCACAACTGACCATCTTTGATCACAGTCACGCCTTATTCGGGCACGCCAACGGCGTCGGACGTGACCGACTGATCGCTCTGCGAGAAAACCTCGGCATTATTGACGGAACTCGCAGGCATTGCCTTTTAGGCACAATCAACAACGACCAATTTTTCAAGGAGTGGATCGACCGAATTAATGGGTTGCCAGACTATTTGATTGACCAGGTTTGCGAAGCTACAGTCCCATTGAACATGATTTCCGGTGCCGAGGCTGCGGAAGCGAAGGCATTTTTGAAGTATCGAAAGGCTGAAATCTCTAAAATAATCGAACGAAACAAAGCGGAGTTCACGGCAATTCCTCAATGGAGTTTGTTCTAATGGATTCCACGCGCTACATAATCGCAAAGCATGTTTCGGATGTGTTCCGAAAGGAACCCCGGAACATCGGCATAATTGTCTGGTCTGAATTAGGGATCGAATGGCGGTTTTGGGGATTGGATTCTTTTGGGGCATTTGATGGCAGAAAGATTCCAGAGTTCGTTAACTCGAAGAACGCCTACCAGCATTGGATTACTTTTTGGGTCAAAGAACTCAGCAAGCCTCAAATTGAGTTCATCGGATCTGGAAAGATTGTTCCCGTTCAATCGCCTGAGTTCATTCAGGCGATCCAAAGTGGTAACTCTGCTAACTTCTTTCTCGAAGAGGGTGGCTCAATTCTTGAACCGATACCCAAAGAAGGTCTTCGAGCATTAGCCGACGAGCTTTTCGAGACAATAGTGACTGCCGAGGTTATCGACGAACCTGACACAAGCACGCTAATCAAAGAGGAGTGCGAAAAGATAATTAAGAAAACTCGACTCTCCGACAGCAGAAATTTCCGTCGGAGCCAAATGCTTTACCCAACCATCCACTCTCCCCGGGGAGACGTCGTGGAAAGGATTGAGTTCTCGTATGGCTACGGCAACGGCGCCCCAGTATGGCTTGGGCACCGAGTTGCGCTTAAGCGTTACAAATCCCAACTCGCAAGGGAAATAGAGTCAACTTGCTGGAGATTTGACAGGGCGATCAGGGAGGGCTTCATCACGGCAGACCGAGGCGCCGCTTTTGTTTGCCCAACGGAAGAGCAGTTAGGAGACGCTGACATTACAAAAGCACTTGCCGTCCTAGGAACAGTCACAAATGTGTTCGATGTTCGAGATGAGCAGTCAGTAAAACGAGAATTTGAAAAGGTTGCCGCTATTCCGGTAGCAGAGACGCATTAAGTTCTGTGCTTCGGCGCGATTGGCGTGGGACTTTGCCGGTGCGCATTGTTCTCGCTGCCCGTTCCTTCTTCATCCACGCGGACGGCTCCAACAAAAGAGCGGGCTGAGATGCACACGCACCGCAGCCCGCCCGTAGCCCGTTTAGGACCGGGAATGGACACCCAGCCGCAAACGCAGAAAGTCAGACAGAGCGGACTTGCTCTGGCAATGCTCAATCTCCCTTCGCTGCTTTGACTACTTCGATGGCTTGATTGATTCTGCGGCCCTTCGTTTTCCGAGCGGAGAAATCCCGTGGGCTGAGCGGAGAACGCACAACGGCTCGCCTCCAACAAAACCGCATCCGTGACGGCGGGATTTTTCGTGCCGCCGGCGAACACTTCGAAAGTGCTCAAGCTCACGGCCCGGTGTTCGTTCACGGTTTGATTGTGTTTCGCAGAGTTGTAGTTGCGCAGGCAAAAAATCCACGCCGTGATCGCGATTGAAAAGAAGATGAACCGTGGGATGTAATGAAGAATGGCTTGTTGGACGGATTCAACCGGCAGGACCCGCTGCGGATGGATTAGATCGAATGCGTACCAAATCATAGCGCCTCCGATAGAGGCACTGGCTGCCAACCACCACCACGAAGCATTCCGATGGCGTTTTGAGGACTGCGAAAAATGGATTGCTTCGCGAGTGACACCGCCCTTCTGAGCTATCTCCCGGAGATTCTCGACCAGACGGTCAACCTCCCGTTTCCTTTCCATCATTTCCAACTCAATTCTTCGGAGCCTGTCCGCCGTCGCGGACCAACTTTCTAGCTTATTGGCCCCTATCGATTCGTACGCCAACATCGGCCCCAGATAAGTGAACACTTCTGCGAAGTGCTCGCGAATACAGTGAATGATGTCATGTCGAGTTGAAATGTCTGGGTGAAGCCCATCGAAATGTACCGCCCGCTCGATGTTTGAGTGTAGCGTTTCTATTCTCTGTTGAGCTATGCGCAAGTACCCTACTGGCACGCATTGCAGTTTTGCCTCAACGATAATCCTGGCAACTTTTTCTATGCTTTCGAGGATGTGGCGTATTTCGAGAAAACCTCCCTTTCCAGCTTTGGGCTGGTAAAACTCAAGTTGGGGAATATCCAAAATTTTCTGCGCGATCTTTTTTAAACCCAAAGCACCCATCTGCACGAATTTGTATTTCATAATCACTCCTTGTTCGCGCCTTTGCAGGCGCATCACAACGTCAGCGCGAATTGAAAACGCGCAATGGGGGCGTTCCTGAAGATCGTATCAGGAGAATCGGAGCAGAGGAATCGGCGTGGTACGTGGTACGTGGCCAAACGAAACTTCAGGAACGGACCAACACGCAAAAGTCCGCAGAAAAACTTTCAGCGAAAGCTGCCTCTGCGGCCGCCTTGGCGAGCATTGTGGCGGGAAAATCCGCCGCCGCGTGACGCGTTTCCGTTCTGAGGTCTGCGATTTTCGCGCGGTCCCACCGCGATTCGATTTTGGCCGGGCCGTGCGGCTGGCCGTCGTTCTCTCTCTTCAGCCGCAAAGCCCGGCGCGGGCGCGGCCCGATAATCAAAATCCTCCGAGCGTCTGCGAACGATGCCTCGGCCAATGAATCGTTCGAGTGAACGCAAGGCGGTGTGATCTTCCGGCGTGACGAAACTGATCGCATCACCGACCGCTTGGGCGCGCCCGGTGCGGCCGATGCGATGCACGTAATCTTCCGCGTGCATGGGAAAATCGAAATTCACCACGTGCGAGATTCCGTCCACGTCGATGCCGCGGGCCGCGATGTCGGTCGCCACGAGCACGCGCACCGCGCCGGATTTGAAATCCTTCAACGCGCGCAGCCGCTGGTTCTGCGATTTGTTCGCATGCAACGCCGCAGTCTTGATCCCGCAGCTTTCGAGCTTTCGCGCGATGCGATCGGCGCCGTGCTTCATGCGCGAGAAGACGAGGACCATGTCGAGCTTCGGATCGCGCAACAGATGGACCAGCAGCGCCGGTTTCAAATGCTTCGGCACTTCGTAAATGAATTGCGTCACCGTCTCCGCCGGATTCGAGCGGCGGCCGATCTGGATGAGCTTCGGCGAACGCTGGAACTCATGCGTGAGCTGTTCGATCTCGCGCGACAGCGTGGCGGAGAAAAGCAACGTCTGCCGCTTCTGCGGCAACGCGCGCACGATCTGCCGAATCGGCGGGAGAAAACCCATGTCGAGCATGCGGTCGGCTTCATCGAGCACGAGAAATTGCAGCCCGGAAAAGTCGCCACAACGCTGGCCCATCAGATCGATCAGGCGGCCGGGCGTGGCCACCACGATATCCACACCGGAGCGGAGCGCTTCCATTTGCGGACGTTCGCCAACGCCGCCATAGACCGTCGCCATGCGCAACGGGAGGTGCTTCGCGTAGGCGCGGACGTTCTCTTCAATTTGAATGACCAGCTCGCGCGTGGGCGCGACAACCAGCGCGCGAATGCCGCGCCGTTGGCCACTCGCGATCAGACCCGCGAGTTTCGCCAGAATGGGCAGCGTGAACGCCGCCGTTTTGCCGGTGCCGGTTTGCGCGATGCCGATGAGGTCGTGGCCAGCGAGAATCGGCGGGATGGCCGCGGACTGAATCGGGGTCGGCTCGGTGTAACCGGCTTCCTCGACGGCTTTCAAAATTTGAGGGTCAAGGCCCAAGGCACGAAACGACATAGCCGGACAACATGGACTGTCGCGAGGGAACTACCAAGCCTTACTTCGATTCTTCTTTGGGTGTGCGAGCGCGGTAAAGGTTGGCCGTGCTTCTCAACCGCTGCTATTACTTCACACCTTACGAGAGTCAAATGACTAACCGAAACCGCCGCCTATGGAGCTGACCAAGCTGGGTTGGAATTCCGATCTGGAAGCCCAGTTCGCACCTCATCACGCGGCTGGCCTGGTCCCGGCGCGGGTTGCAGTGGAGGACAAACACTTTTACCGCGTTTGGACTGCGGATGCCGAACTCTCCGCCCAGATCACGGGCAAGGCGCTGCACGAAGCGCGCGGTGCGAACACAAAACTCCCCAA
>DATHKK010000655.1:0-2985 GCA_035489355.1 Candidatus Limnocylindria bacterium | reverse complement strand
TGAAGTAGATTCACCGCGTGAAAGAAGGAGGGGCATGAAAACGAGGGAACTTTCTCGACGTATTGAGGCACAGCGAAATCGAAGCGATGCTCCCGCGCGGAATGTTTGGCAGCGCCGCAGCGCAAGGAGTTCAACTGGACGGCGAACGCCCGAAACACGGCATGGACTTTGGATCCGCCACTGCGCCGCGATGATTTACTTCAACACCGCCCGGCGCATGACGTGGTAAACGTCCATGGATCCCATCTCCGCGGGAACGAGATCGGGAGCAGCTATCAAGACGGGCCAATCTTTGCGCGCGCGCGGACGGCAGCCGTGTGATCCTTTCACCAAACTGGCGTCGAGCGGAATCAAATCCATCAACATGCGGAAACCGAGTTTCTTTTGCAGCAGCCGCCACGCGATTTTGACTTTAGGGTTTTTAATCGCGGGATCGAGAAACAAATCGACCGGGTCGTAGCCCGGCTTGCGATGAATGTCCACCGTACGCGCGAAATCCGGCGCGACCGCGTCATCGAGCCAGTAGTAGTACGTGAACCACGCGGTTTCCTCCGCGACGGCAATGAGGTCCCCTGCTCTGCTGTGATCGATCCCAGCTTCTCGCTTTTCCTTTTCGCCCAGCACGGTGGCAATGCCAGAAGTTTTCGCGACCAGTTTTCGCACCGCGGCGGTGAGCGATTGATCGCGGATGTAAATGTGCGCGACCTGGTGGTCGGCCACGGCGAAAACTTTGCTCGCGCCACAGTCGAGAAGCTCGCGGCCCAGTTCCTCGCGAACGACAATCCAGTTCTCCTCGCGAAAGAGGCGGTTGAGATGAATCGCATGATTCACCGGCGTGATGCCATATTCGGAGAGCAAAATCACCTGCACGTCGCGTTCCTCGAAACACTCGATTAAGTTGCCAACGATGCCATCGATGTCGCGCAAATCCCGACTGATTGCCGGATCGGAAGGACCGAGACGCTGCAAATTGTAATCGAGGTGCGGCAGATAAATCAGGCTCAGCGTCGGCATGTGCCGGCGCTCGATCCACTTCGCTGATTCGGCAATCCAGTGCGAAACGGCGTCACGCGTCGCTTGCGGTGTGTCGATGCCCGCCGCCGGCCCCCAAAACGCCTGGAACGGAAACTCGCCGAGCTTCGCCTTGATGTCGTAGCGCAACGAAGGCGGATGCGTATAGATGTCGAACACCTTGCGCCCGTCCGCTGGATACATGGGGCGCGGCGTGATCGAAAAGTCCGCGGTGGAATACATGTTGTACCACCAAAAAAGTTTGGCGCAGGTGAACGAAGGATCGAGCCGCTTCAACTCATCCCAGATTTTGGGGCGCTGCACGAGATGATTAGACTGCTTCCAGAATTGCACCTCGGCGAGTTCGCGATTGTACCAGCCGTTGGCCACGATGCCGTGATCGTTCGCCCGCGTGCCGGTCACGTAATCGCTTTGCGCCGTGCAGGTGACGGCAGGGAAAGCGGGCGTGATGTGCGCCAATTTGTTGCGCTCGCGAAATGTTTTGATGAAAGGCGTGTGCTCTCCAATCAGAGATTCGGTGAGACCCACCACGTTGATGACGGCCGTCCGTTTCATAAACGTGCGGGTTCTCCAGAAAGCGCGACGTGGCGCCGGCTATTCTTCCCTCTCCCCTGAACGGGGAGAGGGATTGAGGGTGAGGGGTGGTTTCGCTTCCAGTGCCCGGGTATGTCGAACGTCCTGTGTCGCTCCCACCCCTCACCCCCGCCCTCTCCCCGTTGAGGGGAGAGGGAGAAGAATTTGCCATTGAAATTGCCCTTCACGCCCGGAACAGAACGCGGCTTAGGGGCGGAAGACAAATTCTTTTGCGTTGAGCAGCGCCCACGAAATATCCTCGAAAGCTTTCCGCCGGCTCTCGGCTTTATCGGCCAGCAGCGACATTTCCAAAGCCTCCGTCTGCGAAGGCGGACGGCTCAGCGTGGCCCAATAAAGTTCCATGACCATGTCGCGATTGGATTTACCCGCCGAGATCATTTGCTGAATGCGATTCTCCGGTGCGGAAAGCAGTTCGTTGATTTCCGGCCCGCTCACAAGGTTGAACGCCTGGCTCATGGTGGTCTCACTGGAACGCTCGCATTCGCAACTGAGCAGCCGCATCGGTTTGCCGAAGAGCGTGAGAAACGTATCGCTGCTGGAACGCCTCTTTCCGCGCAGCCGCGTGGCTTCGACGCCGGGAAGCTGGCCCGCGCGCATGCCGCTGGGATAGCCATTGAACCTGGCAGGGACGCCGAGCGCCTCGTGCTGCGCATCGAGGAATTGTTCCGCCGTCAGCCGTCGCGGGAGCACGTGCGAATAATTCAGTTCATCATCGCGGTTCGTGTCGTTCGGCTCGGAGGCGAGTTGATAAGTCCGCGAGTTCATTACCAGCCGGATGAGTGCGCGGAGATCGAACTTCTGCGCGGCAAAATCCTTGGCCAATTGGTCGAGCAACTCAGGATGACTGGCGGGATTGGTTGGGCGAAAATCATCAATTGGGTCCACGAGACCGCGGCCCATCAAGTGAAACCAGACGCGATTGACCTGCGACTTGGCGAACAGCGGATTGGCCGTGACCCAGTTTGCGAGTTCGCGAAGCGGATCACTTTCCGGCGCCACTTTGGTCGCAGCCCCAAGAAAACGCGCCGAGGCAAGCTTGCCGTTGCGCGCATTCGTCACCGCTCCCTCGCGCGCGAGAAAAACGATTTGTTCACCGTTGAACTCATGCTTGTCGAGATTGTCGCGGCGATTGTTCTGTAAAATCTTGTAATCGACCCGCGCGAAGACGCTCGCCCAGTCGTAATAATCATCCTGGCTCCAGCGGTCGAAAGGATGGTTGTGGCACTGCGCACATTGCAGACGCACGCCGAGGAACACCTGGGCCGTGGCTTCCGAGCGCGTGACGGGATCGCGCAACGCGCGATAGTAATTTGCCGGCGGATTCAGATACGTGCTGCCGCGTGCACCGATGATCTCGCG
>DATHKK010000654.1:0-4701 GCA_035489355.1 Candidatus Limnocylindria bacterium | reverse complement strand
CTGTCGGACGGCATGCCCACGGCGGATGACACGCCCGCGAAAGCGCGCGCGGCTGCTACCGCCGCGAAGAACGCCGGCTCGCGCATTTTCACCGTGGGCCTGGGCGATGTGGATCACGCGCTCATGGCGGACATCGCGTCGTCGCCGAATGATTATTACTACACGACCAATTCAGCGCAGCTCACGGCGCTCTTCAACGCGATCTCGACGGTGATCTGCCGCCCGCCGACGAACATCTTTCTCAGCGGGCCGACGAACCTGACGGTTTGCGCGGGCGCGACGGCAACCTTCAGCGTGAGCGTCACCGGCTGCATGGCGTTCCGTTATCAATGGAGCAAGGACGGCGTGAACCTTCCTGGCCGCACGAACAGCACGCTCGTGTTGAACAATGTCGTGGCGACCAATGCCGGCACGTATGCGGTCGCGGTGTTGAGCGAATGCCAGAATCGCACGAACAGTGCGATGCTCACAGTGAATCAGCCCGCCCTCGTGGTGACGGCACCGCAAAATCAGACGAGTTTCGTGGGCAGCAATGCGACCTTCAGCGTCGGCGCGACGGGCACTGGCCTGAGTTATCAATGGCTCTTCAATGGGACCGTGGTAAGCACGAGCAGCACGCTTACCTTGAACAATCTTACTCCGAACCAGGCGGGAACTTACTGCGTGGTCGTGCGCGGAACATGCGGTGGAGCGGTAACGAACTGCGCCACACTCACCTTGCGCAATCGCGGTCCACTCGCCAGCAACGACAGCTACACGATGATCGAGGATGGCGTGCTGACGGTGACTGTCCCCGGCGTGCTCGGCAATGACTCGGACCCGGACGGCGATGCGCTCACGGCGGCGATCTTCACGGCTCCTGCGCATGGCACAGTGACGCTGAATCCCAACGGCTCATTTGTTTATCGGCCCGCCGCGAATTACACGGGCACGGACACTTTCACGTATCGGGCGAACGACGGGAAAACCAACTCGGCGGCGGCCACGGTGACGATCACGATTTCTCCGTTGAACGATGCGCCCGTCGCGCGCGACGACGCTTACACCACGCCTGCTGACACGACGCTCACCGTGGCTGCGCCCGGTGTGCTCGCGAACGACAGCGATGTGGAGAATAATCCATTGAGCGCATTGCTCGTCGGCAGTCCCACGCACGGCAGCGTGACATTGAACGCGAATGGATCCTTCACTTACGTGCCCGCCACAAATTACAGCGGAATGGATGTGTTCACTTACAAAGCGAGCGACGGCAGCGCGACCAGCGGCGTGGCCACGGTGACGATCACTGTCGTGCCGTCCGGCGGTGTCATCGTCATTCCGCCGGTGAACCAGACGAACTGCCCCGGCGGCACGGCCGTGTTCAGCGTGACCGCGACCGGGACGGCGCTCACTTACCAATGGCGCTTCGGCACCAACGCATTGTCCGGCGCGACCAACAGCACATTAATTCTCACTAACGTTACCACCGGCATGGCCGGGCCTTACTGCGTGACCGTCTCGGGCGCGACGAACGCGCCAGTCACCGCCTGCGCCACGCTCGTCGTGAACCAAAACGTGATCGTAACCACGCCGCCTGCGAACCAGGTCGCGTGCCCTAACAGCACGGTACTGTTCCAGGTGGGCGCGACCGGCACGGCGCTGACGTATCAATGGTATTTCGGCGCGAACCTGTTAAGTGGCCAAACCAGCAGCGCGCTGGTGTTGAGCAATGTGCTCGCGAGTCAGGCGGGAACGTACCGCGTCGTGGTGAGCGGCGCGTGCGGCGTGCCGGTGACAAACAGCGTGACGTTGACGGTGAATCCGGTCGTGGCCATTACCGCTCCGCCCGCCAACCAGACCAGTTTCGTCGGCAGCAATGTTGTGTTCAGCGTCGGCGCCACTGGCACGAATCTCCGCTATCAATGGTTCTTCAACGGCTCGGTGATCGGCACCAATAGCACGCTGGTGTTGAACAATCTTACGACCAATCAGGCGAGCATTTACTGTGTCGTCGTCAGCGGAACGTGTGGAAACCCACTGACCAATTGCGTGACGTTGACGATTCAGAACCGCGGCCCCGTCGCCAACGACGACGCCTACACTACGGCGGAAGACACGACGTTGACCATCGCTGCACCCGGCGTATTGGCCAATGACGCCGATCCGGATGGCGACACCTTGACGAGTCTGCTGGTCAACAACGTGACGCACGGCACGCTGATATTAAACGCGAACGGCTCGTTCGTTTACACACCCGCGGCGAACTTCAATGGCGTGGACACATTCCAATATCGCGCGCAGGACGGCGGCATTTCCTCTGGCCTTGCGACGGTTCGCATCACGGTCACACCCGTCAACGATCCGCCGACAACCGGTCCGGCCGGCGACAATTATTCCGTGCTCGAGGATCAAACACTCACGGTGCCGCCGCCCGGAGTGCTGGCGAATGATTCGGACATCGACGGCGATCCATTGACAGCGGTGCTCGGAAGCGGCCCGGCGAACGGCACAGTCACTTTGAACGCGAACGGCTCATTCATTTACGTGCCCACCACGAACTACTTCGGGACGGCCACCTTCACCTATATGGCAAACGACGGTAAAACAAACTCAGCACCCGCGACGGTGACAATCACGGTGGTTCCGGTGAACGATCGGCCGAGCTTCATCGGCAGCGGTGATCAAAAAGTAAACCAGAACGCGCCGGCGCAGACGGTGCCGAATTGGGCGACGAGCTTCAGCGCGGGACCGGCGAACGAATCCAGTCAGACTGTGACATTCATTGTGACGAACGAGAACCCCAGCCTCTTCGCGGCGCCGCCGAGCATCGCGCCGAATGGCACGTTAACCTACACGCCCGCGCCGAATGTCTTCGGAACGGCCCGTGTGCATATGACCGCCCGTGACAATGGCGGCACCGCGAACGGCGGCGTCGATACATCAGGCGAAGTCGTCTTCACCATCACCGTGAACAGCCCGCCCATCGTGAGCATCGTCGCGCCGGCGAACGGCAGCGCACTATTGAATCCGGCCACGTTCACTGTTGTCGCGGACGCGAGCGATCCGGATGGCACGGTCACGAACGTTTTGTTCCTCGTGAATGGCGCGTCGTTCACCAACGTGGCGCAGGAACCGTTCGCCTTCGTGATGACGAACACACCTCCGGGCACGTATCAGTTCCGCGCCATCGCCACGGACAACTGCGGACTCAACGCCACTTCGGCGCCGGTCAGTATCGAGGTGATTACGAACGCGGTGGTGGCGACCGGGCCGATCGTGTTGAACCATCAGAACGGTTTGTTCGAGCAGTTCGTGACGGTGTCCAATCGCAGTTCGCAGATCTGGCTGAATGGCGTGCGGCTCTTCGTGTTGAATCTCGAACCGACTAATCGCGTGTACAATGCGACCGGGACGAATAATGACGGCGCGCCCTACATCGAAAATCCTGCGCCTGTGCCGCCGGGCGGCTCGGTCACGTTCGTGGTGCAATACTTTGTTCCCGATCAACGTGTCATCCCGAACCCAACGCTCCTCGCAGTCCCGAATCCGTTCGAGGATGCGGCCATCTTGCGGCTCGAAAAACCATTGTCGTTGACTCAAGGCGGCTTCTCCGTTGAATTCTCCTCCAACAGCGGCCGCATCTATTACATCCAGAGCACGGATGATTTTGCGCACTGGACGACGGTGAGCGGGCCGCTGCTTGGCACCGGCAATCGCATGCAATGGAAAGACAAAACAATGCACGGGAACCGCTTCTATCGCGTCTTGTGCCTGCCTTGAGGAAGTCACAGAACCCCTTTATGAAAAATCGAAACGCACGCCGCCGTCATTGGATCATCGCCTCGCTGCTTTGCGCGCCGGTCTTGCCGCTGCTCGCGGCGGAAGATCCCGCATTGCGCGTGAAGCTCGAGGAACCGCAACCGCCGACGAAGAACCGTTTTGGCATGAGCTATCGCGCGGCGTTCAACATCACGGCGAAGTTCAAGAACGTGGGCAACGTGCGAACTCCCAACGGCGGCCCCGGTCCGGGAGATGACGTGAGTCCGGGCCAGGATCGCACTTATGACGACGGCTACAATCGTGTGGACGCAACCGGCAACGGAGGCGGGCACACCTGGTTCTGGGCTTACAAAAATCCGAGCCAGATCGTGGGCGATACCGTGGTCATGCACAGCACCACCGTGCGAGGAATCAACAGCAAGACGATCGATTCCGATCCGGAGCATGGTTTCGAACTGACGTACAATCGCGAGCTGGGCCGCACCGGAAAAAGCAAGAACCTGCCTTGGGGCTTGGAAGGCGGCCTGGGCTGGACGGACATCGACATCCGGGATCATCGCCGGTTGTCGGGCACCACGAGTACCATTAACGACGCGTACAATCTTGAAGGAGTCGATCCCAGCCGTAACATCATTGAAGAGGGCGGCACGACGCCGGCACCTTTTACGGAGGGCGGTTCACCGTTTGCCCCCGGCACGTTCGGTGGCCCTGGCGCTCTTGCCGGAGATGCTCCTGATCGTACGATCACTTCCGGCACTGCTCAGGTCAGAGGCGCGCGCCACTTCGACGCGAATTTCTTCAGTCTGCGCGTCGGCCCTTATCTCGAAATCCCAATCGACGATCGCTGGTCGTTCTCCGTCAGCGCCGGCGCGGCGGTTGGGTGGATCGATGGCGAATTCAGTTTCAATCAAGTTCGCACCACGGGCAGCGGTGCCAGCCGCC
>DATHKK010000653.1:0-5651 GCA_035489355.1 Candidatus Limnocylindria bacterium | reverse complement strand
CTCGTAGGTCACCAGTTCGTAAACGACCGCGTCATCGCCAATGCCGGCGCCTTTCTTGATCGCGCGCTCGATGGTGTCCCGGTAAACGCTCGACTTCTTCGCTTTCTCCACCGCGGCGGCGAGGCGTGCGTTGAGATCGGGATCAGGGCCGCCGAGTTTGGCCGCGACCATGATTTCGCGGACCAGCTTCACGACCATCTGGCCCTTCTTCTGCGCGTTAATTTCGCGCCCGGCTTGTTTCCATTGTGCGCCCATAGGGACGCGGACTGTGCCACGAGTGATGGGATTGTTCCAACAAGGAACGTTTGGCGAGAAGTGGCGGGAACCTGTTACCTCCTTTCACCTGTCAGTAACATGTCTCCAATGTTCCGGGTAAAATACCGCCGACATGGCCAAGAGAACCGGGATACCGAACGGGAGCAATACTGAAAACCAAAAGCCCAGCCGAAAGCAAATACGACGGTAACGCTCCGGGTTTTCCGGATGAACGACTCGCTCTGAAAGCGGGCCAAGAAAGTAGAAGATGTTTGCGATCCCAATCATGAATAAGTAGCCGACACCCTGGAACAAGGTGGTGAAGAGCGTGATTTCAAAGTCAGCGTATTCCGGCACAAGTGTCCAGCCGACGACCGCGTAGGCAACGAAGGAGAGAATCCCAGCGCAAACAAGCCCAAGGTTGTAGCTCAAACGTCGCTTACTCCACCATGCGAACGGTGATGTGATAGTCTCTGTCATGGCGCGTGCGGTCGTGGCAAATATTAGTTAACCAGCCGATACCAATTATCCCGCTGATGCGCTTCGTAACCAAGATCGGTGATGAGCCGCTGCATGTCCGCCACGCCCATGCGAAACGTCGTGCCGGCGGCACTGACGACGTTCTCCTCGATCATGATGCTACCGAGATCGTTCGCGCCGTACTTGAGCGCGACTTGGCCGATGTCGAGCCCTTGCGTGACCCACGAGCTTTGTACACTGGGAATGTTATCGAGGTAAATGCGGCTGAGCGCCTGGGTGCGGAGATATTCATGTGCGCCCACCGTCGGTGCTTTGAGCACGGCGTTGTCGGGCTGAAAGGTCCAGCAAATGAAGGCGGTGAATGCGCCGCCGTGGAGCGAGCCGGTTTCAAGCGCGTGAGCAAAAGCTGATGCTTGCGCGATCGGGTAGGGAGCGGTGTCCTCACCGCGCCGCGCATCGCTTGCAACCATCGTCTCACTATTGCATTCGGGGCCCGGCCCGCTGGGGACAGCGCGCCCTACCAGATCAAGGCGCGCGAGTGACTTGTCCTGCTGCTGTCGCACGAACTCAAGGTGTTCGATCCGATCCTCGATGGTTTCTACGTGGCCGAACATCATTGTGATACTGCTGGCGAGGCCGAGCCGATGCGCGATGTCCATCACTTCCATCCATTGCGCTGAGTTCGCTTTCAACGGCGCGATGCGATTGCGCACACGGTCCACGAGAATTTCGCCGCCGCCGCCGGGCAATGAGCCGAGGCCCGCCGCGACAAAGTCTTTCAACACCTGCTCGACCGGCTCGTTGAAGAACTCCGAGAACGCCACGATCTCGCTCGGGCTGAATCCATGCACGTTCATTTGCGGAAACTTCGATCGGATGTGCGACAGTAAATCGAGATACCACTGTTTGGTCAGCTTTGGATGATGTCCACCTTGCATCAGGATCTGCGTGCCACCGAGCGCAAGCGTCTCCTCGATTTTCCGGTCCATCTGGTCGTGGGAAATCACGTACGAGTCCGCGTCCTTCTCCGTCCGCCAAAACGCGCAGAACTTGCAATACACGTTGCAGACGTTCGTGTAATTTACGTTGCGGTCCACGATGTAGGTCACGACATCGTTGCCCCGCCCGCCGTGTGCATGGGAACGCAGCAGTTGACGCCGTCGATCGGCCAGCGCGCCCAGTTCTTCCAACGGCAAGCTGTAAAGGCGCAGCGCTTCCGTCGAGTTGACGCGTCCGCCATCCCAGACTTTCTGGAGAAGCGCGTCGAGTGATGCGTCGTGAATCATCTGCTGGAAATGTAACGGCGAAACATCAGACGTGAAGCGGGAAACGCAGTGGGAGAGTCTGCAAGGTAGGGCGCGTCTGTCCCAGCGCGCCGGTCCACAAATAAGAAAAGGCCGCGGCTCCAAATCGGACCGCCTCACTCCGGCGCGCTGGGACAGACGCGCCCTACCTCAGCATCGCGTTCGTTACGCATCACGCGTTTACGTACTACTCCGTAGGACACCAACGGACGTGAGTTTCATCCTGCGTCCAATGGCGCGTTCGTCACCGAATCGTAATGTTGGCTCACTCCAATGAGTATCAGCCGAAACATCACTGTATTCATCGCCGATGACTCGATCGTCCTCCGGGAACGACTGCTGGAGATGTTGGGCGATATTCCCGGTGTGGAGATCCTCGGCTGCGCGGAAGAGGGGTTGCACGCCATCACTTCCATTCGTGCGCTGAAACCGGACGCTGTCGTGCTGGACATTCAGATGCCGCGCGGCACTGGCCTAGACGTTTTGAAGAACATCAAGTGGGAACACAGCGGGCCAACGGTCGTCGTGTTCACCAATTTTCCCTATCCCCAGTATCGGAAACGCGCGCTGGAGTTCGGCGCGGATTTCTTTTTCGACAAAACGACGGAGTTCGAGAAGCTCCGCGATCTGTTTGTGCAATTGACCGGCAACTTCGAACCCCAGGAGACGCACTGACCATGTGCCACTCACTTTCCATTCACTCAAATCCCGCCGGGCAGGCGGAGCAGGACGCGGCATTACTGGCGCGCCTCGTCCACGCCAGCCCGGCGGTGCTCTACTCCTGCAAAGTGGCCGAGGACTGCGGCACGATCGCGGTCACAGAGAATGTTCGCGCCGTCCTCGGCTACCCGTCCCAGGATTTTATTTCTGATCCAAGTTTCTGGGCGGTGCGAATTCATCCCGAAGATTCCGTGCGTGTGTTCGAAGAAATGCCGCGCCTCTTCCGGCAGGGCGAACAGATCGTCGAGTATCGCTTTCGCCATGCGAACGGGCGTTACGTTTGGATTCGGGATCAAATGAAAATCGAGTGCGATGCGGACGGCCGACCGGCGCGCATCCTCGGTTCATGGCTCGACATCACGCCTTACCGAAGGGCTGACACATTTGTCGCGACCCTCGTCACTGATGCGGCTGAAACCAACACTGAAACCATCGAAGGAGGATACTATGCGAACCAAATTTGAATCTTCATTCAGCGAGCGGGATTGGACGTGCGTGAATCTGCAATCGCCCCTCGGCACGGTGGTTTTTGCGCGCAAGCTGCCGACAACTCCGCGCCCGGCCCGACCCAGCGGCGCGGTGTCTGATTGGATCAACCGCCGATTTGCTTCGAGTAATCCACCGGAGTCAACAACGAAGCGGCCTCGCTCGCGGCGCTGACTTTGACCTGGAAAAACCAGCCGTCGTCATACGGCTTGTCGTTCACCAACGACGGCGTGTCCACGACCTTGGAATTGACCGCGACCACTTCACCCGACACCGGCGCATAAATATCGCTCGCCGTTTTCACCGACTCGACGACGGCGCAAGGCTCGCCTGCTTTCAACTTCCGTCCGACCTGCGGCAACTCGACGAACACCACGTCCGTCAACTCGTGTTGCGCGTGATCGGTGATGCCCACGGTGGCGACGTCGCCGTTCAAGCGCACCCATTCGTGCGACTTTGCATACTTCAGGTCGGAAGGAACTTTTGAGTTCATAAAATTCTGGGGCGGAGATTACGCATCCAGCGACAGATTGCCACTGGAAGTTGCGCTCAGGCCGGTTTCCGATAAATCGGTTTCTGCACTACTTCGGCCGCCGAACGTTTGCCGCGGATTTCGACTTCGAGTTTGGTTCCGGCTTTTGCGAGTTCCGGCGGGACGTAACCGAGGCCAATGCCGAGATTGAGCGATGGGCTTTGCGTGCCGCTGACCACTTCGCCCGCGCTGCCATTCGCCCAAAGCGGGTAATGCGGACGCGGCGGCGCGGACTTCTCCGTCATCTTGAACGCGACGAGTTTCTTTTTTGTGCCATTCGCTTTTTGCTCCGCAAGAACTGCCCGGCCCACGAAGTCGCCTTTGTCGAGTGACACAAAAAATCCCACGCCGGCTTCGATTGGCGTGGTGTTCTCGTCCAGTTCGTGGCCGTAAAGCGGGTAACAAACCTCCGTGCGCAATGTGTCGCGGGCGCCGAGCCCGGCGGGTTGCAGGCAACCTTGATGTCCCACCGCGAGCGCGCGAGTCCAAACGGATTCAATCACGTCGGCCGGGGCGACGATTTCAAATCCGTCTTCGCCCGTATAACCGGTGCGCGCCACGTAAATGGTCGCCGCGTCGAACACGAAGGCGCCGAGTTCATTCTTCTTCAAGTCCGTCGCCTGGGTCACGAACGTGCCGCTGATGGAACCGCCGGGCACGACGTGATTGATGAACTCCACGACCCGCGGGCCTTGAATGGCGACCGCGCCAAATTCATCGGAGGCGTTCTTGATTCGAATCTCGCCGCTGACCGCGCCGCTCTCATATCGTTCTTGAAGCCAGTCCCAATCGGCGTCGATGCGGGAGGCATTCACGATCAGCAGATACTCTTCGTCACCGAGCCGGTAAACGTAAAGGTCATCCACCACGCCGCCGCGCTCGTTGCACATGCGCGTGTATTGCCCCTGGCCCACAGCGATCTTCCGGATGTCGTTGGTAAGCGTGTGATTGAGAAACGCTTCCGCGCTCGGACCGTTCACGCAGATTTCGCCCATGTGCGAGATGTCGAAAATGCCGGCGGACTTCCGCACCGCGAGATGTTCATCGACGATGCTCGAATACTGGACTGGCATTTCCCAGCCGCCGAATTCAATCAGCTTGCCGCCGAGCTTTTGGTGCGCGGCAAAGAGCGGCGTTCGTTTGAGTGACATGCAGCGGAAGGTTCAGTCGAGGGCGCGCGCTTTCAAATGAAAAGTGTTCAGCCCCACTTCTCGAGTTTCAATTGCTCCTTGGGCAGGCCGAGGTCGTGCAGCACAAGGTGTTCTGCGCCATCGACAAGCGCGTTCGGGCCGCACGCGTAGAAGACAGTGTTCGCCTGATCATCACCGACGATTTCCTTCACCCATTCCGGCGTGATGCGGCCACGTCGGCCGGGCCAGGCATCGGCTTCTCCCAGGCGCGTGCAGGTCACCAGAAATTTGAACTTTGGATTATCGGCCTCAAGCTGGCGAAACTCTTCGTTGAAGATGATGTCCGTCGTGGTGCGCACGCTGTAGAGGACGGTGATGCGCGTGTCCAACTGCCGCCGCGTCGCCTCGCGCACGAATCCCCGAAACGGTGTGATGCCGGAACCGCCCGCGATGCAAATGAGATGTTTGCCCGTCGGATCGTACACCGGCAAAAATTTTCCGACCGGCGGAATGACCATGATCTTATCGCCGCCCTTGGCCCAATCCACGACGCGCGTGCCCATTTTGCCTTCGCGCTTGACGGTCACTTCGAAAAATCCGCGATCGAGCGCGCACGAAGAGAGCGAATAGGCGCGTTTGTAATTCGTCGTATCCGGCCAGAACACCGTGATGAACTGCCCCGTTTTGAAATCGCACTCGTAACCGTCCGGCCATTTGATTTGGAGCGTCTTGGTGTCGGGCAAT
>DATHKK010000652.1:0-3132 GCA_035489355.1 Candidatus Limnocylindria bacterium | reverse complement strand
CCGCGCGTGGCCTTCGGAAATCCGTCGGAGGAAGGCGGCATTCTCGGCCTCGCGTTCCACCCAAACTATTCCGCGAACGGCTTCTTCTTCGTCTATTATCTCTGCGACACCACGACGGCCGACGGTTCGGGACGCCACAATCGCCTCTCCCGTTTCACGCGTTCCAAGAGCGATCCGAACAAGGCCGACGCGGGTTCGGAAGTGATTTTATTTTCTCAGTACGACGAGAAGTTCAACCACAACGGCGGCACGATCGCCTTCGGCCAGGACGGTTATCTCTACCTGTCGCTGGGCGATGAAGGACATCCCGACGACATGTTCGACAACGCCCAACGCATCGACAAAGATCTGTTCTCGGCCGTCATCCGCATCGACGTAGATCATCGCGCGGAGAGCTTGCGGCCGAATCCTCACGCGGCGCTGGCGGGCAAAGTCAATTACTGGATCCCGCCGGACAATCCGTACGTCGGCGCGACTTCCTTCAATGGTTTCAATGTCGATCCGACGCGCGTGCGTACTGAGTTTTATGCCGTCGGCATCCGCAGTCCGTGGAGAATGTTTTGGGATTTGCCCACGGCCACGCTTTACCTCAGCGACGTTGGCGAAAATTCTGGCGAAGAAATCAACGTCATTACCAAGGGTGGCAACTACGGCTGGCCTTACCGTCTCGCGAATGAACCCGGGCCAAAAGCCGATCAAGCTCCCGCGGGTTTCAGTTCCACTCCGCCGCTGCTCACATACGCGCGCGGCGAGTCCGGGCCTTTCGTCGGTCGCGCGGCCATCGGCGGCGTGGTGTATCGCGGCAGCCGGTTCCCGGAACTGAACGGCGCGTACATTTTTGGAGACTACTATGCCGGGAATGTTTGGATGCTGCGCCACAGCGGCAACAGCGTGCAGACCTGGCAATTCCTTTTTGCCCTCCCGCAATTTCACATCGTCTCTTTCGGCGTCGATCCGCGGAACGGCGACATTCTCATCTGTGACATCGGCGGCAATCAGATCAAGCGCCTCATTCGCACGCCCGGTTCCGAGCGCGTGCCGGCGACATTGGCGGAGACGGGCGCGTTCGCCGATCTACCCACGCTCACGCCCAGCGCCGGCGTCGTGCCCTACGATCTCAACGTGCCGTTCTGGTCCGATGGCGCGATCAAGCAGCGATGGTTCGCTATGCCGGACGCCACTTCAAAAATCGATGCGCGCCCTGCTCACTGGGAATTTCCCGAAGGCGCGGTGTTCGTAAAACATTTCGAACTCGAACTCGTGAAAGGCGATCCCGGCAGCCGTCGTCGCGTCGAGACGCGCTTCCTCGTGCGGAACTCCAGCGGCGTTTACGGCGTCACGTATCGTTGGAATGGTTCGCAGGACAACGCCACGCTTGTTCCCTTCGCTGGCGCCGACGAAACGTTTTCTGTTAACGACGGCGGTGTCGTGCGGCAACAGACGTGGCATTATCCCGGCGGCAACGAATGCCTGACGTGCCACAACCCGATCGGAGGACTCGCCCTCGGGCTGACCGCGCCGCAGATGAATCGAACCTTCAACTACGGTTCCTTCAGCGGCAATCAGCTCAGTGCATTGGCAAAGGCAGGATATTTTTCCAGCAAACCGCCGGCGTCGCGCGCGCTGGCTCCCGCTTCCGATACGCGCGCCAGTCTTGAATCGCGCGTGCGCTCCTATCTCGAAGCCAACTGTGCGCAGTGCCATCAGCCGGGTGGTTTCGGCCGCGCTCTGTGGGACGCGCGCATGGCGACACCCCTGGCGCGCGCCGGCATTATCAACGGCGGCGTAAGCGACACGATGGGTGATGCGGCGCAACGGGTCATCGCGCCGAAATCGCCCGAGCATTCGATGATTCTCACGCGCATGACCACACTCGATCCGAGCCGCCGCATGCCACCACTGGCCAGCAGTGTTGTAGATATCGAGGCCATGGAATTGATGACGGATTGGATCAACAGCCTTCCCAAACGGACGCAGCCGCTGAAGGTCCACATCACCGCGCCGCGCTCAAGTGGAACCACCAACGACGTGGTTACAGTTCGAGGTGTGGCCAGCGGCGATAATCTCGCGGCGGTGGTGTTCACGGTAAACGACAGCGAGGAACAAACGGCGAGCGGCGTCGCCGAATGGTCGGTGGAAGTTCCCCTGACCGTGGGCGTCAACCGCATCGCCGTGACAGCAGTCAGCAACACCGGCCAGCGCTCGCGCCCGGCCACGAAGTTGGTAAAGCGGAAGGGATGAAGAGACGCAACGCCGGTTCGGCGCCACTTACAGAAGAGAACAAAGGGAAGGAAGACCGGATGCCCCACGGAATCATCACGGCACGCTGGAATTGCGACGGGTCATCGTGTTTGAGTGGTCGCCATGAAAATTGCGCTCGCGTCGGATCACGCTGGGTTTGAATACAAGGAAGCTATCAAAGGCTGGCTCTCGCAGCAGGGGCACGAGGTGAAGGACTTCGGCACTTTCAGCAACGAGCGAGTGGATTATCCCGACTTCATCCGGCCCGCGGCGGAGGCCGTGGCGCGCGGCGAATGCGAGCGTGGCATCGTGCTGGGCGGATCGGGCAATGGCGAAGCGATGGCGGCGAACAAAGTGCGCGGAGTGCGTTGCGCCCTTTGCTGGAGCGAGGAAACGGCACGTCTCTCGCGCCAGCACAATGACGCCAATGTCTTGTCACTCGGCCAACGCATGATCCCGCAGGAACTGGCGTTGCGCATCGTGGAGCTTTGGCTGGCGACGCCGTTCGAAGGCGGGCGGCATCTGGCGCGCATTCGGAAGCTGGAGGGAAGCAATCAGTGAATCAGTAACACGCCGCCCGGATGCACACGTCCCAACTGATTCACCGCTATCACACAGTGTTTTACTAAATTTCCTTTCCACTTCCTCGATCTGCGCCATCTTTGCCGCGCATGAAAGGTAAGAGACGCGAGGCGCGCGAACGCGCCGTTCAGTTTCTGTTCCAGTACGATTTGAATCCGCCCGAAAATCTCGAGGCAGCGCTCGAACATTTTTGGATTTCCCAACGCATGGCCGCGCACGTGGATGAAAGCCAGCCGACGTACGGCCAGGCGCCGGAGATTCCGCCGCCCAGCACCGACGAGGTGGCGATGCGTCTGTTCGCGGACCCGT
>DATHKK010000651.1:0-3553 GCA_035489355.1 Candidatus Limnocylindria bacterium | reverse complement strand
CGCATAATGTGAATGATCTGTTCCTCGCTGAATCTGCTTTTTTTCATGTTCTGCTGCTCCCTTCCTTCGCCGCAGAACTCCAGCTTTGTCACGTCCAGATTTTCGGGGTCAGGTCAATCTCCTCACGAATTCGCGGATGGTCAGACTTGAGCTTCCTCCGAAGTTCCTCGTACTGCGCGAGAACCTTATCCACGCCTGGCTTCGCTCGCCGCCAACGGATGCCCTTCGACAAAATCAACTCTTTGTTCCGCGCATAGACCAAAACGTATTCGTGAACTGATGCAAACAGCTTCGCGTCGCCCTTCTTCCCCTTTTCCCAAACTACGTTCGCTACAAAGTTTTCTTCACCGAAAACCTAATCAAGCAGGCATCGCATCCGATGCACCTCCACATCGTCAATCGAGACGAAGATTGCACCCTCTTCCGTTAGGAATTCACGCAGGAGCTTGAGTCGCGGCATCATCATGCAGAGCCATTTGTCGTGGCGCGTGAGGTCTTCGCGATCCACCACGCGGCCCAGCCACTCCTGCATCATGGGCGAACTGACATTGTCGTTGTAAACCCAGGCCTCGTTGCCGGTGTTGTAAGGCGGGGCAATGTAGATGCACTTCACCTTGCCGTGGTAGTAGGGCAGGAGCGACTTGAGCGCCTGCAGGTTGTCGCCATGCACCACCAGATTGTCATGCAGGCTTGCCTTGGCCGTCTCGCTCTTGGCCTTGACCGGCTTGAGTTCGTGGAACGGCACGAGCAGATGAAAGTTCTGCACCAGCGCCTTGCCTTTGAAATTGAGGGAGGGCATGGGGGTTAACCACAGAGGCACGGCACAGAAAGGGGAAAAATGATTTCTCTCTGTCTTCTCTGTGTCCCTGTGCCTCTGTGGTTTCTTCCGTTCATTCCGTTGTTCAATTCTCTTTCGTCCGGTAAAGCCCGGCTTCCTGCGCCAAAATACACACCGCGCGCCGTGCCGCTGCGGGGTTCTCTCCCGCTTCCTGGCGGAACTTCTCGACCATGCGCCGTGCCTGCGCTTCCGTTTCATTCACGCGAAAAAACTTTGCCAGATTTCGCGTCTGGTCCTCGGTAGCCACCCGCTGGCCAAGCTCAATCTTGCTCAACACCGCCACGTCCATGTCTGCCGCCGCCGCGACGTCGCGCTGCAAGATCGCTTTAGCCTCGCGGAGCTGCCGCAGCCATTCTCCGAAGGGCACACTCGTCCCGCCGGTTGACGTGGATTGACTAGACATTTATTGTCTATTCGCAGATTCATCCCTTTTCTGCAAGAGCGAGTTCTCAGTTTCTATCCAGTCGTTATTCACATTCGTGCGCCCCACTGGACGGCGATCTGTCTCGCACGCGAGATTTCGCGGCAGTCATCCAACGGTTGCGGCAAACCAACGCCCGGCTGGATGAAGAATTGATTCAAGCTGCGCTGATTCTTGGATCGCAAACGGCGCCCCTAATCCTCCTGCTTCATATCACGGCTTAAGAGATCGTTGACGGCCTGGCGGATGTCTTTGCGCTCGTAGAGCATGGCGTGGACTTCGTCGATGATTGGCGTCTCGACATTCAGTTTTCGCGCGAGGCGATGGGCCGAGCGCGTCGTGGGCACGCCTTCGGCGAGCTTCGCGCCGGGTTGAAGCAGGGTTTCCATTTTCTCGCCTCGGCCCGCACGTTCGCCCAGCTCGCGGTTGCGGCTTTGACGCGAGAAACAGGTCAGCGTGAGATCGCCGAGGCCGCTCAGGCCGGCAAACGTTTCAGGTTGCGCGCCGCAAGCCACGCCCAGACGCCGCACTTCGGCGATGCCGCGTGTGATCAGCGCGGCTTTGGAATTATCGCCCAGGCCAAGTCCATCACAAATTCCCGCCGCGATGGCGATGATGTTCTTCAACGCGCCGCCGAGTTCCACGCCCAGCAGATCCGGGCTGCGATACACGCGAAACGTGGGCTGATGAAAGATCTCCTGCACCGCGCGCCGTGCGCCCGAATCCTCGCTGGCCGCCACGATGGCCGTGGGAATTCCGCGCGCGACCTCCGTGGCGAAAGTCGGCCCCGATAACGCCGCGATGCGCGCTTGCGGCGCACACTCGCGCAGCACGCCGCACATGGTCTTGCCGGTGTCGTACTCGATGCCTTTCGTCACGCTCACGAGAATGGCTTTCGAGTCGCGCAGCTTCGTCGCGAGATCACGAAAGCCCGTGGAAGCGACGGCGAGGACGTCGCAATCCTGGCCCGCGATGGCTCGGCTAAAGTCCGGTTCGCAGATCCAATTGGCCGGAAGTTCAACGCCCGGCAGGTAGCGTTCGTTGCAACGCGTGCGCTGGATTTCTTTGAGCGCGTCGGCATTGCGCGCCCATAGCGTCACGCGATGGCCATTGTCGTGCAGGATTTTGGCGAGCGCGGTTCCCCATGCGCCCGCGCCGAGCACCGCAACGTTCACGGCGTGGCCTTTCGTTTCTTGCCGACGCGATTCTCGGTCCCGTTGATCAGGCGCTGGATATTGGAGCGGTGTTTGTAAATTGCTAGCGCGCCAATGGCGGCAGCAACGATAATCATGCGCGGACTGTAATCCAAAAACCACGCCGCGAACGGCAGCACGAAGGCGGCGGCAATTGATGCCACGGAAACGTAACGCGTCGTGACAAAAAGAAGCAGCCAGACACCGAGCGAAACCGCGAGCGCGCCAGGCAGCAGAGCGAGCGTGACGCCCGCGGAAGTGGCGATGCCTTTGCCCCCTTTGAATTTCAGCCAGCAGGTGTAGTTGTGGCCAAGGATGGCGCACACACCACCGACAATTTTCAGGAATTCATCCGTCGCGGAATCCGGCTCAAGGTCCCCGGCCAAAATTCTATAGGCGAGGGGTCCCACGAACCGGCAGGCCACAAAACCCTTCAACGCATCGACGACGAGGACGAAAATTCCAGCGGGCTTGCCGAGAATTCGAAAAACATTCGTGGCGCCGATGTTGCCGCTGCCCACCGTACGAATATCGATGCCGCGGCTCTTCGCCACGACGTAGCCCGTCGGAATGGAACCGAGGAGATACGCTACCAACGCGGTGACGATGTAGCTGGTGATTTCCACGCGCGGACAATTACCGCGAGGGTCAGAAACTTCAAAGGGCAAAGTAATTCGCAAGCAGTTGCGCGTTGTCACTGCGCGGCGCGCGATGGCAAACTCGCGAGCGTGGCAGTCAAACGACAAAATTCGGTGCGCGTCGCAGTGCTGGGTATCGGTTCACTGGGTCAGCATCACGCGCGCATTTATGCCGAGATGGCGGCAGCAGGCGCAGTAACCTTCGCCGGCGTATTCGATTCCAAGCCCGACACCGCGCGCAGCTATGCGGAAAAGTTTGGCACCCGTGCCTTTCATTCCATCGAGGAAGCCGCGGGCGCGAGTGATGCGCTGAACATTGTCACGCCCACGACCAGCCACTACTCCATCGCGAAGACGTTGCTCGAACGCGGCAAACATTTGCTCATCGAAAAACCGATGACGGACGACATGACACAAGCCGGCGAGTTGGTCGAACTGGCGCGGCGGAACAATTGTCTGATCC
>DATHKK010000650.1:0-7334 GCA_035489355.1 Candidatus Limnocylindria bacterium | reverse complement strand
AATCAGGCTTTTCGTGGAGCGGCCCCAAATCCGTTCGAAGGCCGGACTGATGTAATGCACCTCGCGCATGTCCGGCGAACGGATCCAAAATGCATCCGTGATGTTGCCCGCCAACTGACGGAATTTCTCATCACTGTCACGCAGCGCTGTCTCCGCATCTTTGCGTTCGCGAATCTCTTGTTGCAGCGCCTGCTCGGCGCGCGTCCGGTCCAGCACTTCCTGGCTCAGCTTTCGGTTCGCCAATTCCACGGAACGACGCTTCTCCGCCATCAGTTCGGATTGCAATCGCACCAGCGTCTGTACGGAAATGAAGCCGAGGAAATTATTCTCCATGTCCACCACCGCCACATCGAGATGAAAGGCGGACCCGCGTGGCGCCAGCGCCAGTTCCAACAGCGCGCGCAACGGCGTCTGGCCTCCCACGTACAGGTGATCCGGCAGAAGGGAATTGGCGATGGGTTTGCGGGCATGGAGCGCCGCGCCGTAACGCGTGCTCAGCGTAAATCCAAGCTGCCCGCGCGAAACCGCGCCGAGGAATTTTTCTCCGTCGAGCACGGCGACATATTCCTGACGATGGTTCGCAAACCTGTCGAAAACGTGGCCGACCAACTCGTGGGCCTGGACGGATTCGCGATGTTCGATGAGCAACTTCGCGGGAATCCGTTCCCTTTCGGCCACGTGGTCTCTGGCTGGACTTGCAGTGGCGATCATGCGGTGGCCCTGTCCATCCGATTCCGATCCACCGGCAATTCCAGTGTGAAGGTCGCGCCGTGGCCAACGCCTTCGCTGTGCGCGTGCAATTCTCCGCCCAATTGTTTGGCCGCCAGCGCGCCGCTATGCAGGCCGAAGCCGCGACCCTTCGTGCGCGTGGTGAAACCGTGATTGAAAATGCTAACCAGGTTCTCCGGAGGAATTCCCACGCCGTTGTCCGTGACGGCGATCTTGATGCTGCCTTCGCCATTGGTCACTCGCACCGTCATGCGCTTGTTCGCGCGCCCCGAATCATCGCACGCTTGTTTGGCGTTGCTGATGAGGTTGACGAGGATCTGCAACACCTTGTGTTTCTCGATCGTGATGGGCGGCACATTCGAGAAATCACGCACCGCTTCCACCTCATGCCGTGTGAGCGAGCCGGTGTTCAGTTGCAACGCGTCCTCCACCAGATCGCTGATCTTCACGGTTTCGGTGACGCCGGACACGACGGCGTAGCTCTGCTGCTTGGCCACGATGTCGTTGATGTGCTCGATGTATTTCTGCAACAGCGCGAGTTCGTTGATCGTGTCCGTGTGCTCCGCGGCGAGATGATCGCTCAGTTGCGCGAGATAGCCCGGCAATTGTTTGCCCTTGGGATCGCTGGTTAAATAATCACCCAGATCGGTTTCGTGCGCGCGCAAGAGGCTGACGACCTTGGCCAGATTCGCGCTCTTGGATTTCCTGACCTTGTCGGTGATGACCGTGGACGAGACGTTCACGCTGTTCAGCACGTTGCCCACGTTGTGCAGAACGCCCGTGGCCACTTCGGCCATGCCGGCCTGGCGGGAAGTATCGATCAACTGCCGGTTCATCTCCGCGGCCACGGCCTCGACGCGCTTGCGTTCCGTAATGTCGCTGCGAATGGCCATGTAGCCCGTCGGCTTGCCGTGTTCGTCCAGCAGGGGACCGATCGTGGTGTCCACCCAGTAGAAACGTCCGCTCTTCGCGCGGTTCTTGATCTCGCCCCGCCAGACTTGCCCGTTGGCAATCGTCTGCCACAGATCGCGGAAAAAAGAGTCCGGGTGTTCGTCCGATTTGAGAATGCGATGATTTTGCCCGAGCAATTCTTCAGCGCTGTATTCGGCGATGCGGCAGAAATTGTCGTTCACGTGCGTGATGACGCCGCGCTGATCGGTGCATGCGATGATGCAAGCGGTGTCCAACACGGCATTGATGGCTGCCAGCGAGCGGAGTAATTCTTTGAGCTTTTCTTCCGCGGCCTGGCGCTCGACGACCTCGCCTTCCAATGCCGCCGTCCGCTCGCGCACGCGCGACTCCAGATGACGGTTGGCCGAACGCATCGCCCAAAGGGTGTAGCCGACGCCCGCCAGCAGGACGAAAGCGAGGACATAGAGGAAGATGCGGTATTGCTGGGCCTGCCGTAGCGCCTTGGCCACTTGCGTTTCGTAGGCTTGAAAAAGTTTCTCGATGCTCGCCGCCGTTGGCAGCGCCAGCAGCCGGCGCGTCAACACGTCCAATTCGCCGTTCCCCGCCACGATGTTCTGCGCGTGCCGCACGAGGCTCAGGACGAACATGCTCTCCGCGTGCTGGGGACGTCTTGTGGCCCAATCCTTGAGTTGCTTCAAACGCGCCGGGGCGTCCGGGGGAAGTTCATCCGAACTGGACAAGCGCATCAGAGTCAATCGAGTGACGCCGCCCAAGATGTCTTCCAGTTCATGTTCCGTCTGGCCTTCGTGCAGGCGCACCGCCAGTTCGTCGAGCGCTCCGGGGAGATAGCGCCGCGAATTCGCCAGCATGGCGTTCTTGGATTTGAACTGCTCGAACACCTTTTGGCGCTCCTCGGCGAGCGCCGTGTATTGCGCACGCGCTTGCTCGATCGCGATGCGATCGAGGGATTGAATGAACACCGGCGTTTGATGCAAACTTTCCAGCAAGCGCGTCAGTTCTACGTCCTGCGCGTGGAAGTCATCGTAGTCGTCCACCAGCGCGAACCGCGCCTCCAGCACGCCTTCTTTGAAAGTCGTGTCGAGATGTTTGAGCCGCCACAACGCCGTCTGAAACCGCTCGTGCTCGTGGTCGCTGAATCCCCTCACTTTCAGGCAGAGGAACGCCAGTGCGCCCAGCAGCACGATTGCGGCAAGGATGACGGTGCATTTCTTCATTGAAGAAGTTTGCCGTTGTACTCACCCGTGAGTGATCGGAGGAACTTGACGATCTGGTTGAGGTCCTTCGGCGGAAGCTCGCGCCCGAGTTGATACTTTGCCATGACCGTCACGGCGTCCTCCAATGTCTTCGCGGAACCGTCGTGGAAGTAAGGCCCGGTCAACGCGATGTTGCGCAGGCTGGCGACCTTGAATTTGTATTTGTCGTCTTCCGCGCCCGTCACATTGAAACGGCCCAGATCGGTTTTGGTGATGTTGCCGCGGTCGCCGAAGTAATCGCCCATGACGCCGAGCGGCTGAAACATGTTCCCGCCCACGTTCACGCCCTGATGGCAACTGATGCAGCCGAAGCCCTTGAACTTGCGGTAGCCTTCCTTCTCGTCGTCGGTGATCGATTGGTCATTGCCGCGCAGATATTGATCGAAACGGGAATTGGGCGTGATGAGCGACCGCTCGAACTCGGCGATGGCGTCCTTGAGGTTCTTGCGTTGAATACCGTCGGGATAAACCGCCTTGAAAGCCGCGGGATATTCCGGCAAGCACTGGAGCTTCGCCACAATTTCCTTCCAGGTGGCGCCCATCTCCTCTGGCGCCTGCGTTGGGCCTTCGACCTGTTCTTCGAGTGTGTCCGCGCGGCCGTTCCAGAATTGTTTGAAGTTCAAGCCGCAATTGAAAACGGTGGGCGCGTTGATGGCACCTTCCGCGCCTTTGATGCCGATCGAGCGAACGCGCTGGTCGGTTCCGCCTTTGGTCAGTTCGTGGCAACTCGCGCACGATACCGTGTTGTCCTTCGACAGCTTCGGCTCGTGGAACAGCTTGTTGCCGAGCGCGACCTTGCGCGTGTCAAGTTTCACCGTCAGCGGAATCGGACGAATCGGCTCGCGGCTCCGGGCCTGCGCGGGGTTGTTGGAAGCTTCGGCTCCGTTTCCACCAAAGGCGGACGCGAGCCATAATCCAACCGTAATCAAGAGAGTGGCCGTCGTTTGGCGGGCCATCGGCCACGGATCAGGACTGAAAGTTTGATTCATAAGATTTGCGCTAAAGAACTGAGAAGACGATGCTTAAACCGGTTGCGAGAAGGCTGCGGCTCGTTCGAGAGGAGGGGAAAGGGAGCGCGCCCACTTTCGAGCGCCGGGCAGTATTGTTCTCGGTTGGACTTCATCACGCCCTGACAACGACCGTCGGACCGTAGCTCTGCATAAGGTGAAACCCCCAGGCGCGGCAGGATTTCCCTTCAACTAGAGCCGGGACAGTCGGATTGCCGGACGGGGATTTGCCACCCGCTAGTTCATCCCGAACGTACCGTCAGGCATCTGGCTTGACGGCGCGGCTTGGTGCGTCGCTCCGCGCGTGCCAGAAGGTTTTTCCTGCCTTGGCATCCTTTGCATCCTTAGCGTGAGGCATTCGGACAAACGGCATCGACAAAGGCCACCCCAGCCGCTTTCATCCCGCACTCAAAATGAGCCAGAAATGTTTGGTCACGGGCGCGGCAGGTTTCATCGGCAGCCACTTAGTGGATCGCCTGCTGGAACGCGGTTGCTCCGTGCTGGGCGTGGACAACATGAAACTCGGGCGACGCGCCAACCTCGTCCGCGCGCTGGAGAACCCGAAGTTCAAGTTCGTAGAACTGGACGTGAATGACGTGCCGGTCTTTACCCGCGCAGTGCGCCAGCAATCGCATGACAAGCCGTTTGAAATGACGTGGCATCTCGTCGCGAATTCAGACATTCGCGCCGGAGTGGCGGACCCCGATGTCGATCTTCGCGACACGTTCATGACCACGTTCAACGTGTTGAAGGTCATGCGCGATTTGAAGATTCCGCAGATAGCCTTCGCCTCGACCTCTGCGATCTACGGCGTGCTTCCCGGCCGGATGGAGGAAGACATGGGACCGCTGTTCCCCATTTCTAATTACGGCGCGATGAAGCTGGCGTCCGAGGCGTGCATCTCAGCCGCGTTGGAAGCGTACCTGCAACGCGCCTGGATTTTTCGCTTTCCCAATGTGGTGGGTAGCCGCTCCACGCACGGCGTCATTCACGATTTCGTGCAGAAGCTGAAAGCGAATCCCAATGAACTGGAAGTCCTCGGCGACGGCACGCAGGAGAAACCTTACTTTCATGTTTCGGATTTGCTCGAGGCGATGCTCTTCATCGTTGAGCGCGCGGGCGACAAGCTGAATTACTTCAATATCGGCACGGCGGACACCACGACCACAGTGCGTTACATCGCCGAAGCGGTCATCAAGCGCCAATCGCCGCAGGCAAAGATTCGTTACACCGGTGGCAATAAAGGCTGGGTGGGCGATGTGCCGAAGTTCAATTACTCGATCGAGAAGTTGAAGCGGCTCGGCTGGTCTCCCCGGCTGACCTCGCACGCGGCGGTGGACCGCGCGGCGGAGGAAATCGTGGCGGAAGCTCGATGAAGCAACTGGTCATCCTCGCTGGCGGCAAAGGCACGCGCCTCAAGGATCGGCTCGGTGACTTGCCCAAGCCGATGATTTCCATTGGCGGCAAAACACTGCTCGAACACCAGCTCGAACTCGCACGCGCTCACGGTTTCACCGATGTGCTGCTCTTCGTCTGTTATCGCGCGGACTTGATTCAAGAGCATCTTGGCGATGGATCGCGGTGGGGGCTGCGCATCCGCTACATCCACGAGAAAGAGCCGCTGGGCACGGCGGGCGCAGTGCTCGCGGGCTTCGATCAACTCGCAGAACGCTTCGCCGTGATGTACGGCGACACGATGGTGAACGTCGATCTGATGCGTTTCTGGAATGCTCACGAACAATCCGGCGCTGCCGCCTCTCTGTTTCTGCACCCGAACAATCATCCCTTCGACTCTGATTTGGTGGAGACGAATGCGGAGAGTCGGGTGAGCGCCTTTCATAATCGTCCTCATCCGGCAGACAAATTTTTCCAGAACCTGGTTAACGCCGGCCTCTACGTCATGGAGAAATCCGCTCTTGAACCGTGGCGCGGGAACACACAATCGATCGACTTCGGCAAAGATCTTTTTCCGGGCATGCTCACGCGGGGAGCGAAACTGCTGGGCTACAACAGCCCGGAGTTCATCAAGGACATCGGCACACCGCAGCGCTACGACCACGTGTGCGCGCAGTACGCCGCAGGGATTGTGCAGCGCAGTACGCTCGCAGTGCCACAACGCGCGGTGTTCCTGGATCGCGACGGCACCTTGGTCAACGAAGTCAGCGCGCAAGGGTTG
The DNA here is from genome assembly GCA_035489355.1 of Candidatus Limnocylindria bacterium. Classification (GTDB taxonomy): domain Bacteria; phylum Verrucomicrobiota; class Verrucomicrobiia; order Limisphaerales; family SIBH01; genus JANNGC01. The sequence continues at coordinate 1,236 of DATHKK010000650.1, read as the reverse complement.
CACTCCGTCGAGCAATTGGAACTGTTGCCTGGCGTGGCGGCGGCCATTCACGAATTGAACCATGCCGGACTGCGCGCGGTGACGATCACCAATCAGCCGGTCGTGGCCAAGGGCTTTTGCACCGAGGCCGACATGCAGCGCATCCACAACAAACTGGAGACACTGTTGGGCCGCGAGGACGCGTTCCTCGATCGCATTTACTATTGCCCACACCATCCTGAAAAAGGCTTCCCCGGCGAGCGCGCCGATTTGAAGATCGATTGCGGCTGCCGGAAACCGAAACCGGGAATGGTGCTCCAGGCGCAACGGGAATTAAACATCGACTTGGCGAACTCGTGGTTCATCGGCGACACCACGACCGACGTGCAGACCGCGCGTAACGCGGGTGTGAAATCGATTCTGGTTCGCACGGGCTACGGCGGGACGGACCGAAAGCACGCAGCCCAGCCCGACCTCACCTTCGACACCTTGAACGAGGCAGTGTTGTTCATCACTGCGGCGGAAAAGGAAAGAGCCTGAGTTTCTGGCAAAATCGTTGACGGAACGGGCGCAGTCAGTAGATTACGCGGCCTTCGGATTCCAGAGTAGCTCAATGGTAGAGCACGCGGCTGTTAACCGTGTGGTTGTAGGTTCGAGCCCTACCTCTGGAGCCACTCAAAACGGCTTCAAAACAAAGGGTTTTCTGCGACAAGGCAACGTTTCACGGTGGCAGTGAGACCGGATTTGTTACCAAAACCGACCGTGTCGGAACAATTCCGCAGAATTCGTGGAGGCAGTCGGCTGCTCTCCCACTACACCGTAACGGGCGGGAACAAGAAACTCGTATGCTGGAAAGATGAAATTGCATAAAGCATACAGGTTATTCAGATGAAACGGTGTCTTTTACATCCACAACAATTCCTCCGGCTTGAGACGCGAGACCGAGATGAAGCCAAGCGGCTGCTTGACGCCAAGAATCAAGCTGCGAACGGAACCGCTTTTAGCCGCTGCGGGAGAGTTGATGGAGGCCCTTGGCTATGAGCTAACGCCCGACCAAGATGAGGTTACCGTCGGAGGACGCCGAAGATGTTAAAGCTCTGGCACCAAATCACTTTCGTGCTTCAGAAGGCTTTCAAAAAGGAACGGGTCGCCAAATTTGCCAAAGCAGCAAAGGTCGCGATAGCAAAAGGAGAAGAGGGGTTGGATGAACACTTCATCCACGGGCCGGAAGCCGATGCGGCTTTGAAACTAGCCGAC
>DATHKK010000649.1:0-3152 GCA_035489355.1 Candidatus Limnocylindria bacterium | reverse complement strand
GTGGTCGTGGGAACTTTTTCCGGCGGCGCGCAGTTGTGGGTGGCGCCGGCCAAGATCGCGACGGGGATGCTTGTCTCTGCGCTTATCTGCCTGCCCAGCCTCTACATCTTTTCATGCCTGAGCGGTTCACAAGCGCGGCTGATTGAAGTGGTGGGGCTCGTCTCGGGCTTGCTGGGCCTCACGACCATTCTGCTGATCGGTTTCGCGCCGGTGGCGTGGGTGTTTTCGCAATCCACTTCGTCCGTGGCCGTGATGGGCGGGCTGCACCTCATGTTCTGGACCATCGCGACCTGCTTCGGCTGGAGATTTTTGCGGAACGGTTTTGCTCATCTCAGCGCGAAGTCAGGCGGCACGCTTAATGTCTGGATCATTATCTTCGTTCTCGTGTGCATGCAGATGACCACGGCACTCCGGCCCATCATCGGCACGAGCGACAGATTGTTGCCGGCGGAAAAGAAATTTTTCCTGAGTCATTGGCTGGATACGTGGAAGGAAAACACGAGCGTCCAGCGAGGCACAGGCACGCAACGCTGAACACTCTGATCTTATGTGGCAAAGAATCCTCAAGCACGAACTGCGTCTGCCGCTCCTGACACTCGCCTGCGCTTCGGCGTTGGGCTGCGTGCTGGTGGCCGCGCGCATTCTCTTGAGCGGACGGGCGCAGCAACTTTATCTCGTGTGGAACCTGTTCCTGGCGTGGGTGCCGTTGCTGTTGGCGCTGCGGGTCGAGGCACTTCACGAGTCCAACACGATCCGCGGCTGGCGATTCTGGATCACGGCCGCTGCGTGGCTGCTGTTTTTTCCCAACGCCCCTTACATCTTCACGGACTTGAGCCATCTGACGCTCGCCACCAAATCACGCTGGTGGACAGATCTCGTTGTCATTCTCCTCTTCGCCGTCATTGGACTTGTGCTTGCATTCATCTCGTTGCACCGATTGCACGCCGTGGTGTCGCGGCGGCACGGCGGGCCGGCGGGTTGGGCTTTTGTTTTCGGCGCGGCGTTTCTCAGCGGCTTTGGTGTCTATCTGGGACGCTTTGAAAGATGGAACAGTTGGGACGTTGTCACCAATCCACTCGGTCTGCTGGCTGATAGTTTAAACTGGATGGACCGGCACTCGGCCAAATTCACCGTGCTGTTCGGGCTGTTTCTCTTAACCGCTTATGCGCTGCTCTACTCGCTGACTCGCCTCACGCCGGCAGGACCGACGGTTTCCAAAAAGGGTTGAGTAATGGCGAGACTGTTGCGCGATGTCGTTTTGGGCAGAAGTCCAACGTGCCCCCGGCATCTTGCCGGGTCGGAACTTTGCCCATTCGAGGCGCGCTTTCTTTTCGTGGAACGGAACCCGGCGGGACGCCGGGGCACGTTACTTGGCCGTCATGCGGCGGGTGATGTATTCGCGGACCTGCGGGATTTTGGTTTTGCTCAGGAGCTTCGCGGCGGTGGCGACGTCCTGGCCGGCGAGCGGTTCGGCGGCATACCAATACATGAGCGGGAGGTTATGGTCCTTAGCGTCCTCGGCGTGGGCGAGGAGTCCTTCGAGAATCTCGCCGCGTTGCGCCAGCGGCAACCGCTGCAACGCCGACGCGAGGTAAAGGCGCACGACAGGAGATTTGTCTTCGCGCGCCATGAGAGCGAGATCTTTCAGCAAATCGTCGCTCGGTTTTTTGTCCTCGCAGGCGAGTTGAATGGTCCAGGCGCGGACGTATTCGTTCGTGTTCTCCAACAGTTTCTCCGACGCCTCTTGGGAAAGCTTTCCACAAGCGCCTAGGATCCAAAGCATTCGGAGTTGATCTGTGGGGGTGGGTTGAAACGCTCGATGGAAATCGACCGGCTGTTTCATTCCCAAGAAGGGAAGAGCATGTGCAGCATTGAAGTCGCCCTTTGCTCCACGCTCCTGCAAAATTCTCTGCGCGTGTCGCGCTTGCCAAGCGTTCTTGCTCACCATCAGCATCATTAAAGCTCCGTCATTCAGCGTCGCCAAATCCACCTTCTCCGCCTTCCTGTCCCCATAACTCACCTTGTAAATCCGCCCGTTGCTCCGGTCATGTGATTCTGGCGTGTTGAGATGGCACTGGTTCTTGTCATACCAGTCGATCATGTAGATGGAGCCGTCGGGGCCGGCGCGCAGGTCCACCACTTGCGACCATTTGTCGTTAAACTTGAGGAAGTCCGCGCCGTGCTTGCCCACGAAGCCGCTGCCCTTGCGCTCGGGAATGTCCATGTTGATGCGCGCGCCGTGGATGTTGTTCATGAACATCTTGCCGCGATATTCCGCCGGGAAGCTGTCGCCCTGGTAGATGAGCATCCCCGCGTGCGCGTGGCCGCCGCCGAGATCGTCGCTGGCAAGGCGATCCTTGTCCGTCCATTGGCCGCCGCGGAAATGCGCGTGGTCGGCAATGGTCTTGATGTCGTCGTAAATGTAGGGATTCAACGTCTTGTCGCTCTTGCCCTCTTTCTTCGCGGCGAAGCGCTGCGTCTCGTCCGGCCCGACGGCATAATGCGCACCGCCCTGCCGCTGATAACGCCCGCCTTGAATCATGTGAAAGAGATGCGGAATGACGCACGCCTCCTCGATGAGCTGGCCGTTCTCGTCGAAGTCGAAGCCCCACGGATTGCTCGTGCCCTCGGCGAACACTTCGAACTGATGCTTCGTGGGATGATAGCGCCACACCGCGGCATCGACCCACTGGCGCTGGGCCACGGGCGTGCCGGGCTTGCCGACATTCGACGGACAGAAAACTCCGTGGACGCCGTAGAGCCAGCCGTCCGGTCCCCAATGAAAGGTGTTGAGCGTCTCGTGCGTGTCGCGCGCGTAATCCCAGCCATCGAGAAGAATCTGCGGGTCGCCAGCGGGCGCGGGATTGTCCCAATCCTTGACCGGCACGAACATGAGATACGGCGCCGCACCAATGAACACGCCGCCGAAGCCGACTTCGATGCCGGAGACGAGATTGAGCTTGTCGAGGAAGACGGTGCGCTTGTCGTGTTTGCCATCGCCGTCGGTATCTTCGAACACGAGAATGCGGTCATTGCTGCCGAAGATGTCGGCGAGTTGCTCCTTGGTGGGAGTTGCGGTGGTGTTGGTGTCAATCTTCGGCGGCGCACCTTTGCGCTTCGGATACGTGTAGCCCTCCGCGACCCAGAGTCGC
>DATHKK010000648.1:0-6973 GCA_035489355.1 Candidatus Limnocylindria bacterium | reverse complement strand
AAGTAGCCGGGACTCAGCCCCAGAAAATTCTGCGCGCCGACGTAGTAGGCGAGGCCGAGCTTCTCGCGGATGCGCGTGAAGAGGCGCGAGCCGAGGTCGCTGAGCGCTTCCTGCAACAGCTCCAGCGCGTAGCGGTCCTCGCTGAAAATCGTCGTGCCGGGATAACCAATCAGTAGCACGGCTTGCTTTTTGTCGCGCGTGTCGCTGACGCGTTTGATGGCGTCGAGCGCGGGCACTTTGCCGAACTCGGGAATGAGCGCCTTGTTTTTCCACGCGCCGAATTTTTCCTCGATAGCTTTCCGCACCTCGTCCGTTTTCACATCGCCGAAAATGCTGATGACGCAATTCGTCGGCGCGAGCAGGCCTGCGTAATAATTCTTTACGTCAGCGACCTGGAGCTTCGTCACGCTTTCCTCGGTGCCGTTCACGTCGAGTCCGTAGCCGGCGTCGCCGTAGAGCGCGCGGCGCATGAGACGTCCGCCGCTCTGGAGCAACTGATCGCGTTGCGCGCGGATGGCCGAAAGCTGCATCTCGCGCTCGCGCTCGAAGGCCGCGCCGGGAAAGAGCGGATCGAGCAGCACGTCGGCGACGATGTTCAGGCCGGCACTGAAATCGTTGCTCAACACTTCGGCGTTCACGCCAAAACTGTTGTTGCCGCTGTAGCTGTCGATGGAACCGCCCATCGATTCCATCTCACTCGCGATTTGTTCCGCGGTGCGCGACGTGGTGCCCTGCAAAAGCATCTTTGCCATCAGCAACGTCACGCCGTTGTTCGTCGGATTTTCCGCGAGCACGCCACCGCGCAGCACGATGCGAATTTCCACGAACGGCAGGCGATGATCTTCCTTCACGAGCAGGCGCAGGCCGTTGGCGAGTTCGATTTTCTGAATCGGTTGGGGTTGAACTGTTTTCGGTTCAACAGTCGCGGTTCGAATGCTCTCGGCAGTTTCCATGCGCGGGGAAGTTACATCGTAATGCTGCCAGGGGAAGGTTGAAGAACGCCGCGTCCGCGATGAACCGCACGGCTCCCGCCATGCGCGAATGGCAACGAAGCGTCGCCACCAGTTTCGGGGAAGCCCCCGAATCCCTACTCGTTATCCAAGCGCACCGCGTCGTTCATTTCGTCGAAGAAATTCGGCAGCGCGGATTGCACGCGATTCCAGTTGGCGATGAGCGGCGTCCAGAGCGGGTCTTCCTGGAAGGCCTGCGCGGCGATTTGGATGCTGCGGACGAAGGTGGTGACGGCGTTTTCTTCGTCATGCCGCGGATATTGCAGGCCATTGACGGCCGCATCGGCGGAATAGAAGCGCAACGTGTCTTCGGCCTGGCGCATGTAGGTGCTCAAGAGCGTATCGAACAAGCCGGTGTCGAGCTTGATGCCTTCGGCCGTCATGCTCCGAAAGAACGACTTGGCGATGTCCACGGCCATTTTGTTCAGTCCTTTGTCGGCGTCGCGGGACGAGAGTTCCTGGTGCTTGTGATTGTAATTGTCGCACAACTCGGACTGGCAAATGGCGCGCGGCGCCGAGTTGCGGAACACTTCGGCGAGCACGCCCACTTCCAAGGCCCAGTCGTGCGGGATGCGCACGCGCCGTACGATATCGACATCGAGTGAGAACTCCCCCGCCAGCGGATAGCGGAACGTGTCCATGTACACCAGGAACGGATGCTGGCCCAGGATGCTCTTGAACGCGCGGATCAGAGGCGTGACCAGCAACCGCATTACGCGTCCATTGAGCTTGTCGCTCACGCGCGCGTAGTAGCCTTTGCAAAAATCGAAGCCGAGACTCGGATGCGCCACCGGATAGCAAAGCCGCGCGAGCAACTCGCGATCGTACGTTATGATGTCGCAGTCATGCACGGCCACCATACGCGCCTGCTCGCTGGCCAGCACGTAGCCGAAGCATGTCCACACGTTGCGCCCTTTACCGGGGTGGCCGGGACTCAGTTCGGACTCTTCCAGCTTGGCATAAAGTTTCTGCATCCGGGGACCGTCATTCCAGAGCAGCGTGGCTTTCTGCGGAAGCTGGGCAAACAGCTTCTTCGCCGTGCGCCACTCGCGCGCGGTCGCGCCATCGATGCCGACGACGATTTGCTTGAGATAGCCGACGTTGCGCAGTTCACGCACGATGGTCCGCAACGCCTTCGTGCCCAGTTCCTTCGCGTGGCAGGGAAGCGCCAGCGCGATGGGCGTCTCGACGGCAAACTCCAACAATTGTTTCTCCAGCCGCGCCACTTCCGGTTTTCCCAGACGATGCAGCGTGGCGATGGCGCCGGTTTGGAAGAAGTCGGACATCGACGTGGATTTTGCCGAATCGCCGCGACCAAGGGCAAGCGGTGAATCCGATCTGGTTCGTGAGTTTTTGCGCAAGTGGAAGTCGAGAGCCAAGCTCCCGCGCCTCGATCAACGTTGGCCCGCATTCTCGATCGCGGTCGGCCCCCCGAGCCGCCAATCCGAGTCCTGCTTCAAGTAAAGCGTCTGCGTCGGGAAGGCGAAGCTGATGCCTTCGGCGTCGAAGCGCCGTTTCACTTCCAGGTTCAACAACTGGATGCCCGCCAGGTACGCTTTGAAGTCCGTCGAGTTCCACCAATGGACCACCAGAATGTTCAGCGATGAACTTTCGAATTTGTTGAAGCTGATGATGAGGTCAGCGGTCATCGGGTGCGGTTTGAAAACCTCTTCGAGAATCTGCATGGCGCGCGCGACTCTTTCGGCCGGAGTGTCATAAGTGATGCCGATGTTCATCTCGGTCTTGATATTCGGACGCTGGCTCACATTGGTAATAGTGGCATTGCCCATCGTCTTGTTAGGCACGCTGACGAGATGGCCGTTCAGGTTGCGCACTGCTGTGCTGCGGAAGCCGATGTTTTCGACCGTGCCGTCCACGTTATCGAGTTGGATGCGGTCGCCCACGCGAAAGGGCTTGTCCGTCAAAATGGCCACCGCGCCGAACAGATTACCCAGCGTGTCCTGAGCCGCCAGGCCGATGGCCAGCCCGCCGATGGAGAGCGACGCGATGAGTCCGGTGACATTGAAACCGAGATTTTGCGATGTGACGAGCGTGGCGATGATGACGACGAAAACCTTGAACGTCTTGCGCAGCAGCGGCAGCAACTGCTTGCTGAATTGTTCGTTCTCCGGCGTGGTGGCGCGCTGGTGCCACACGCCCATCAAGAGATCGATGGCCTTGAGCAACACGTAAGTGAGCGAGCAGGCGACAATGATTTTCAGTGCGTTCGAGAAAAACCGGGCCAGGGATTCCGGCCAGGCATAAACCTCCATCCCGATGTGCAGCAGGATCACAAAGGTCACAATCTTCACCGGGCCACGCACCAATTCGACGAACAGATCGTCCACTTTGGTCCTGGTCTTCTCCGCCCATTTGCGGACCCGGTGGCGGATTACGTGATCGAGAAACTTGGAAATGTAAAACGCCAGGAAGACGTAGATGAGCGAGGCCAAATATTGCCAAAGCGGAATATCGGCAAGGGAGCGCGATTGCAGGAACGGCACGCGGTCGAGGCCGAACGTAAGCCAGACGGTGGTCTGGGTTGCCTTGACCGAAGCAGCCTGAACTTCGGGAGCCGGTCTTGCCGGCGCATTCGTCGCTGGCTGGGTTTGCGCCCAGACGGCCCAAACAAGACAGAAGAACAGCAACAACCCCAGGCTGCGAAACAGTGCGACAAACGAATTCCTCATCTTCATAGCGCGACGATGCTAAAGAAATCCTGACGGACAAGGAAAGCGATGGAAACAGGCTGCGCTTGATTTGCGGGAGAATCTCTGCCCGCCGCCCAAACCGGAACCGGGGACAAGAAAGACACGAGATCAACTCAATGCTTTCAGTCGATTCCACTGCCACCTTCACGCCGACGCGCGATTCGAATTCAATCGGTCACTGGCGAATACGAATTCGATGCAGTTCCACGACAACAAGGTTGCCGCGAAAAGACTCGTGCTCGGGATTTGAGGAACAGAAATCAAGCAGCCGCTTCATCAGTGACGGAATCACTTCCGAACGTTCGAACCACTTATAGCCGATGGTGGGACTGATGTTTAACCTTCGGCACAACAAGCGAATATTGGCGCCCGGTGAACGGGCCAGCCTGACACTGACTCAAAGCGCATCGCGACGAGATCTTTCACAAGCCAGGGCCTAAGGAACCACGCTGTCTGCCAGACCGCCGAAGTGTCCACCATGTCCCCGGTCCGTACAGTTGAGGGGAGAGGGGAACCAGAGCACGACGAACTCAGCGGCGCTGGTTGTGTTGGGCGAGAGAGAACTTTTCCTCGACAAGTTGCGCCGTGCGAGACGATAGGGATGAATTGAGTTGCAGCGCTTCGAATCGAGCGGCCCATTGAGAGGTGGCTGCTGCGGTCATCGCTGATTGCCATGCGGAGCGCATCACGCCAGGCGGCTGCGGCTGGAGCGAGCCTTGAATCAGCAATCCACTTTTCGTGCGCCGTTGTGCCGCGCCGGCGATCTTCTTTCCGAATCGAAGCACGTCAGATTTTTCGTAGCCGGCGAAGCATTGGCCGGGAATGTCTTTGCGACAGCAGGCGGCAAGTTCCGTCGCGACGCCCAACGCGGTGAATGCGATTTGAATCCACTGGTGAACACGTTCGTAGCTTTCCGAGGCGCGCAGTTCGTACCACGCGTGGTTCGGCGGAACGATCACGCTGTAAGTCCAGTCGGCATCGTGCGGCACGAGGCCGCCGCCAGTCGGACGGCGAACGAGCGGGCGCAGGTGAGTGACGCGTTCAATCTCGGAAAACTTTTGGAAGTAGCCGAAGGAGGCTACTGGCTGTTTCCAACCGTAGAATCGCAAAACGGGCTGGCCCAACTGCGGCGCAAATTCCAGCAGCGCCTCGTCCAGCGCCATGTTGAAGGCGTAGTCGCACGGGCCGGAATCGAGCTGGCGCCAAACGTCGGCGGGAAGGGAATTCATGGTTCCCGCTTCACTCCAAGTTTCGGGCAAAGATTTCTGACTTCGCAGCGCGGACAGTCTGGCAATCGCGCAAGACAGCGGCGCCGTCCGTGCCAGATGATCAGATGGCTGAACAAACACCATTGCTCGCGCGGCACGAGCTTCTGCAAATCCATCTCGATCTTTTCCGGCGTTGTTTCGCGCGTGAGCCCAAGCCGATGCGAGAGCCGCGCGACATGAGTGTCCACCACGACGCCGACGTTGATGTTGAACGCATTGCCGAGCACCACGTTGGCCGTCTTGCGTCCAACGCCGCCGAGCGCGGTGAGTTCTTCCATGGTGCGAGGCACTTCGCCGCCGTGTTGTTCGACCAGCGCGCGGCAGCACGCCTGAATGTTTTTTGCCTTCGAGCGAAAGAGGCCGATGCGCTTGATGTCGTTCTCGACTTCCGCCAACGGCGACTTCGCGTAGTCCGCCACCGTCCTGTATTTTTTGAATAGGTCAGCAGTCACGACATTCACCTGCTTGTCGTTGGCCTGCGCGGAGAGAATGGTCGCGATGAGCAACTCCAGCGGATTGGTGTAATTCAGCTCGCAGTGTGCATTTGGATAAGCCACGTGCAGCGCCGTGATGATCTTTTTCGTGCGCGCAACTTTCTGCTGAAGCGATTTGCGAGGCATCCGGGTCAGTTGCGAAGAGGCGGTTCAGGTCGAACAGGCTTCGGTCCGATTTTAACGTTTCTGAACACTTCGGCGAGTGAGATGGTGATTTCCAAAAACGACAATAACGGCATGGCGTTCAATCCGAAAGCTTCGCGCAATAGCCACTCGTTGTTGGCCTGCCGGATGAACTGCTCGACGCGCGGTTGGTTCTGGCTGACGAGAACATATTCTTTGAGCGACGGAATCTGCCCGGTAGTGCTCGAATTTTTCCCACGGCCGTAAGCCTCCGTCGAATCGGAAAGCATTTCGACGATGACCGTGGGATTGATCGGCGTGTCCTTTTCTTCGTCCACATGATGATCCTCACCGCAGACGACGGACAAATCGGGATAGGTGTAAAGACCGCTGGCTTCGATTTTGATACGCAGGTCCGTATTGAAGGGCTGATAACGATGGTCGAGGAGCTTGTTGCCAAATTCCCGGGCTAGATTCATGCAAATCCTGCTGTGGCTCCGCGTGCCGCCGGCCATTGCAAACATCTCGCCCTCGTAGAATTCACTCTTGGTTTCAGCGGCGCGCTCGATGGCCAGATATTCAGCCTCAGTCCGGCGACGTGTTGTTTGCGGAGCTGCCATGGGCGGCAGAGTAGTCATTGCTGCGTTGATTTCAAACCAGTTCCGGCTCCTCGATCAGGCGCGGAGCTTTGGCCAATGGCGTTCCATCCACCGCCTCCGGATATTCGAAAACCTTCCCCTCGAAGTTGCGGATGACGACGCGATCGTTGTTGTGGCTCAGCACGTAGCCGGGATTGATCGGCACCTTGCCACCGCCGCCGGGCGCATCAATGACGTATTGCGGCACCGCATAACCCGTGGTGTGGCCGCGCAGCTTCTCCATAATCTCGAGGCCCTTCGGCACGCCCGTGCGCAAGTGCGCGGAGCCGGAAATCAAATCGCACTGGTAAAGGTAGTACGGGCGCACGCGGCACATCAGGAGTTTTTGAAAAAGTGCGCGGAGCACGAGCGCATCGTCGTTCACGTGTTTCAACAGCACCGATTGATTGCCCAACGGAACGCCGGCATCCGCGAGGCGGCCGAGCCCGTCGCGCACTTCCGTCGTGAGTTCGCGCGGATGATTACTGTGAATGCTGATGAAGAGCGGATGATACTTCTTCAGCATCGCGCAAAGCTCGGGCGTGATGCGTTGCGGCAGAAAGATCGGGATGCGCGTGCCGATGCGGAGAAACTCGACGTGCGGAATCGCGCGCAGTTGTTTCAGCAACGATTCCAGCTTGTCGTCGCTCAACAGCAGCGGATCGCCGCCGCTGAGCAGCACGTCGCGCACTTCGGGATGTTGGCGGATGTAATCGAGTTGCTTGTCGT
>DATHKK010000647.1:0-2499 GCA_035489355.1 Candidatus Limnocylindria bacterium | reverse complement strand
AATCGTTCCGGCGTTGGCGGTGCCGAGACGCCCGTGGACGAAGTTGCAGCATGGCCGAAGTGCGTTAGTTTTTCGGCACTGGGATGAACTACAACACCACTCGCATCGTTGTGTCCGTGTCTTTGTGTCTCCTGGTTTTTGGCATCTGCGGTCTGCGGGCGGCCAGCACCACGCTCCTCCATTTCGGATCGGCCTGGCGCTATCACGACTTCGGCGTGGACCCAGGCACGAACTGGTTCAAGGGGGATTTCGGCGACGGAGACTGGTCGTATAGTTTCTCGCAGTTCGGCTGGGGCGAAGACGATGAACAGACGGAGACAACGCCGGCCATCACGACTTACTTTCGCGGGTTCGTCACCATCGCAGAGCCGCTGGCTTACTCGTCATTCACGCTGCGACTGCTCCGTGATGACGGCGCTGCGGTGTACGTTAACGGAACCGAAGTGTTGCGGAACAATCTGTCGGCGACGGGCCTCCTCACCTACAACACGCTGGCCTCGTCCGGGGTGAATATTCCGCAGGAAACCAATTACGTAGTCACGAACCTGACGACTTCCGTGTTCCAGCAAGGCGTGAATCTGATCGCGGTGGAAATTCACCAGGCGTCCGTGGATAGCTCCGATATGAGTTTCAACCTCGAGCTGGTTGGCACGCACAGCACCAACGCCATTCCGACGACGGTGCTGCGCGGGCCTTATCTCCAGGTGGGAACGTCGAGCAACATCATCGTGCGCTGGCGCACCACGAGCGAAACGAACACGGTCGTTCACTACGGGACCAGCCTCGGCGCGCTCAATCAGTTCGCGAGCAACAGCGCGCCGGTCACGGAACATGAGATCAAACTCACCAGCCTGCTGCCGGACACAAAATATTTCTACGCCCTGGGCACGAGCACGTCGCTGGTGGGCGAGGCGGGATGTCATTTCGTGACGGCGCCCGCGCCGGGCATGGCGAAGCCAACCCGCATTTGGGCCATCGGAGATTTCGGGACCGGTTATGCCGCTCAATACAACGTGCGCGACGCTTACACGAATTTCACCGGCACGCGTCACACGGACGCCTGGCTTTTCCTCGGTGACAATGCCTACAACTCCGGCTTCGATGAGGAATATCAAAGTTATTGCTTCAACGTGTACTCGAACGAACTCAAGCGCATGGTCGTTTGGCCGACGGTCGGCAACCACGAGACGGCGCAGATCCAGGCGTTGTCGGACGACTTTGACTACTACCGCATCTTCACCATGCCAATGGCGGGCGAGGCGGGTGGCGTGCCATCGGGAACGGAGCATTACTACTCTTACGATTACGCGAACATCCACTTCATCGTGCTCGATTCGATGACGGCCATCTATCGGGACACTGACAGTTCCATGGCGGAGTGGCTGCGCGCGGATCTTGCGGACACGACACAGGATTGGATCATCGCTTACTTTCATCATCCGCCTTACACTAAGGGTTCGCACAACTCAGACACCGAATCGGAGTTGATCGAGATGCGCGCGCAAATCCTGCCCATCCTGGAAGCGGGCGGCGTCGATCTGGTCCTCTCCGGCCACAGCCACTGTTATGAACGCTCGTTTCTGATCGATGGCTTCTACGGACACTCTTCCACCATAACTTCAAGTCACTTGGTCAACCCAGGCGATGGGCGAACGACGGGCGATGGCGCGTATCTGAAAACCGCCGGAGGAACGAACGCGGGCGGCGGGACGGTCTATGTCGTGGACGGCAGCTCTGGCGGCCAGGGCGGCGGCGGCAACCTCAATCATCCCGCGATGTTTTTCTCCGTGCTCACGTACGGGTCGCTGGTGATTGATATTGACGGACTGCGTCTCGACGCCACGTTCGTCACCGCGGACGGAACGGTGGACGACACATTCACGATTCTCAAAGGAGATCTTCCGGGCGATCCACAACCGACGATGATTATCACGCGCGCGGGAACGAACGTCGTCATTCGCTGGCCGGTATCTTCGCCCGAATATTCTTTGCAATCGACTCCCGTGCTTGCTCCTTCGCAATGGTCGCCCGTCACCGCCAGCGCCTCGACCAATGGAGGACTGAAAACCGTGACGCTGCCGGTGCGGAGGACGAACGAGTTCTTCCAATTGCGGCGCGATCCGTGATGACGAAGTGATGTCCGCAGCGGTAGGACAGCGCCGTCCGGCCGTTGACTGCCCGCCACTTTCCGACGCATTTCCTACTCCGCCAACAGATGTTTGATCTTCACGGCCAGCGTCGGGTCCGCCTTTAAGCCCGCCGCCACGATTTCACCCTGATGCCGGCCAATGTCCTTCTGCAAAGTCGCCCGCTCGGATTTCTCATGCGCGACGGCGATGAGGCTCAGGCTTCCCATCTCATCCTTCGATTCCTCGCCCCAGGTCACGCGCGCCGGCGGACTGGATGGATTGCGCGGGTTAGCCGCCGAGTTGTCCCAATGAATTTCCGTGTCGAGCTTTGTGCCCTTCGGCAGCGCGACCAATTCCTTGAAATAATACC
>DATHKK010000646.1:0-8471 GCA_035489355.1 Candidatus Limnocylindria bacterium | reverse complement strand
GGCAACCCGGTCGAAGGGAAGAAGCTGTTCACTCAATCGTGCGCCACCTGCCACAAGCTGTTCGGCCAAGGCAACACCATCGGCCCCGACCTTTCCGGCGCGGACCGAAAGAACACCGAGTGGATGCTCACGCACATCGTCGATCCCAGCGCGTTCATCCGCCCGGAATACGTGAACCACAATATCGAGATGAGGGATGGCCGCTCGCTGACCGGTTTGCTCGCGGAACAGAACGACAGCACGCTGACATTGCTCGACGTGCAGAACCAGCGAACGGTGTTGAATCGCGCGGAGATGAAGGAACTCACGGCTTCCTCCACCTCACTCATGCCGGAAGGCCTGCTGGAACCACTCACGCCACAGCAAATACGAGATCTGTTCAGCTACTTGCAGTCGAATCCATAGGGAGCACGTCTTGCACAGAGTGGCGCAGTTTCTCGGCGAGTTCTTGTGCTCGAGCCGATGAAACACCGCCCCGCTGTTCGACTGCGAGAGGATGGCTGGTGGGTTCCAGTTCTATCAATGGACGCACTCCCACAGGCCGTGTGTGCAGCGATACTTTCAAATTCAAAGTTTCCAGATACTCGGGAAGGCTGTTACTAAACCAGCCGAAGTAGGCCGGTTCCGATTCACGCCCAGGCGTTGCCCATAGTTCCGCCATGCGTTTGAAGTTCTTTTCGCTCAAAGACACCCACGCGGTCCACCCAAAGAATTTATTTGTGCCAATGATTGGCACCTCAAGGCAGCCCGCTACAAAGAAGTGATCACCGACAATGCACTGATCGCCGGTCAGGATCGAGGTGGCCTGCAATGTGGGTGAAACTCCTTCAAAATACGCCGGCGCTCGAAAACTGAAACCCAACGCGTCGTCATTATGAATCTCACCGCAACTTTTGCATCGAAAAGGCATCTTGCTCGCACAATCACTTTGACGGCTCAAACTGTGGCGGAGTCGGAATCCCAGCCTTTCTCCGCAGTGCTTCCACATCCAGCGCATTCAAGTAACGAATCAAGTTGGTCCAAATGGTGTGATAGCCGAAATCACCCTGGGTCATCTCTCTGATTGCGTCGTCTTTGCTCCAGCCTTGCACAGTCATGCGATAGATGGCGACATGGTGCCGGTGCAATCGGCGCCGTGGAGGCAGTGGACGAGATATGGGCCATCGTTCGTCTTCGTGACAATCTTCAAGAAGCGCAGCACATCTTCTTCCTCAGGATGCCATGTGTTGAAGCGGATGCGTTTGTTCTTGAGCTTGGTAGATTCCACCTCGTCCCTGTCCGAGTGCAACGCGCGCAGGTTGATGACCGTTTTGATTCCGAGGTTCTCGGCCGCCCTCAGTCCGGCGGCTGTCGGCTGTGCGCAACGGTAAAGGTTCGTGCCGATGCGGTGCAGATTGGGCAGGCCAGCTTGTTCTACTTTGGTGGCCCAATTTGTGTTTCGATCGGCGGCACCGGCGATGGCAGTCGCGCAGAGCAACGCCATCGTGGCGAGGGCCAAGCCCAAATTTCGGAGCAGAAAAGGGTGGAACGGGCTACCAGCCTGTTTCGCCCGGGCTACCAGCCGGGCGAAAGGAGGAAGATCTGCGCCACACAGAACGATCTGGAATCTACCAGCCGCCTCTCCAGCGGCGCGGCAAGTTGCCGCGCCGCACAGGCTGGTCGCCCGTGCCACCCATTCCCAATGGCCGTTCTGCTTCGGAATATGGGCTAAGACAAATCGGAGCATGGCGGAAGAATAAGCTCGGCCTCGCGCCGGAATCAATTCACGGGCACGGAAAAGTTCAGCGAAATTTTCTCCTCGTTCAAATAATTGCGCCCGCTGTAACGCACGTCGATTTTCGCGCCGTCGTCGCGCACCTGCACGTAACCGAAGCAGCCTTCGCCTTTGCGCGCTTTGTAAACGCCCTGGCTGTACGGTCCGCCTTTGATGGATGCGTCCTGATCCAGCGGCGCGGCGGCCATCACGGGAATCCGCGGCCCGCCGCCCGTCGAATAATCGCTGTGCGTGCCATTGTCCGCGGCGAGCATGTGCGCGTCGCCATGAAGAATGCAGAGGCCGAAAATCTTATTGTCGCGAATGAAGTTGGCGATCTCGCGGCGCTCGAAGGCAAACGCGCCCCAGAAATCATCATCGCTTTGCGCCTTGCGATTGTCTGCGGCCGTGGCGGGGTTGCTTTTGAACTGCCACGCGTTGGTCTGATGAATGAATCCCGTGACTGCGCTGTTGATCGGATAATGATTCACGCCGGCGATGCCAATCCACGGCACGGAACTCGCCCAAATGATGAGCGGATATTTGTCCTTCGTCGCGAGCAGTTCTTTTTTGAACCACGCCTTCTGGGCCGCGCCGAGCATCGACTTACCGGGACCGTCGGGCTTCGTAACCGGATCACGTTCGGAGCGCAGGTCCGTGAGGATGAACTTCACACGGCCTACTGCGAAGCTTTGGTAAATCGGCACATCGCCGTCGCCCGCGGGTGTGTCGTAGTGCGGCATGTATTCTTCATAAACCACGCGCGCTGCGTAGTGCGATGGCGCGCGGCGGTCGCTGTTGTTGCCGGCAAAGTCATGATCATCCCAAATGTAAACTAGCGGCACCGCCCGATAGAGCGCCGCCTGCACCGGCGAGAACAGCACCTGATCGTAGGCCATGCGAAACTTCACCAGCGCGTTGCTCGCGATGTCCTCGTAATGAAAATCGCCCGTATTCAAGTAGAAGAGCGGGTGCAGTTCGCGAATGCGGCTGAACACAGGATTCTCCGAGCCGGTTCGGGCGCATGAGCCGAAAGCGAAGTTGAAAGACGCGGGCTGATCGACGGGCGGAAATGTTTTGAATGCGCCGCGCCTGTCGAGCTGCACCGCGCCATTCACTTCCAACCCGTAGTAATACTGCGTGCCGGCGTCGAGTCCCTGCGCACGAAACTCGACCATGTTGCCTCGCTCGGTGATGGCGGTCATTGGCCCGAACCATATCGGCGCACTCAAGTCCACACTCTTGCTCACGACGAGGCGCGCCACAGATTCCTTGTAACGCAATTTCGCCTTCACCCAAGCCGAGTCGGACGTGACGGCGCCGCAGATCGGTCCCCGCCAAATCGGCGGATCAGCGGCCAGTGCGGAAAGGCCACCGACGACGCCACAGATGAAGACGGCCAGGAATTTCACCGTTCAATCGGTAGCAACGCCGCGAGCGGAATGCAAACGCTGGCGCGGGCCCAGAGATGCACCCAGGGTTTCTTCGACGCGCGGGAGTTTTGCATCGACGGGCTCGTTTGAGAACGAGTAAGAAACGCGACGCGTCTATGAAACAATTCCGGCTCAACCGCCTCTTTAATGCCAAGTCCAACCGCTGCTTCGACGTGGCGATCGATCACGGGTTTTTCAACGAGCGCGGGTTCCTGCAAGGCATCGAAAATCTGGAGCGAGCGGTGAAGACGGTCGTCGCCGCGGCGCCGGATGCCGTGCAACTCACCGTGGGCCAGGCGCACTATTTGCAATCGCTCCTCGGCAAAGAAAAGCCGGCGCTCGTCTTGCGCACGGACGTGGCGAACGTCTATGGCACGCAGCTTCCGCGCACGCTTTTCAGCCGGATGATCGAGCAACCCATCGAGCAGGCGCTGCGGCTCGATGCCACGTGCGTGGTCGTGAATCTTTTTCGCATTCCCGAGCAGCCCGAAGTCACCGACCAGTGCATCCAAAATATTCTGCGCATCAAGCCGGAGTGCGATCGTTACGCGATGCCGCTGATGATTGAGCCGCTCGTGTTTCAATCCAATCAAAAGGCCGGTGGCTACATGGTGGACGGTGATCTGGAAAAAATTCTTCCGCTCGTCCGCCAGGCCGTTGAACTTGGTGCGGACATCATCAAGGCCGATCCGACGGACGACGTCAGCGTTTACCGGCAGGTCGTCGAGATCGCCGGGAAAATTCCTGTGCTCGTGCGTGGCGGTGGCAAGGCAGCGGACGCGGAAATTTTGCAGCGCACGGAGAAACTCATTCAGCAGGGCGCCGCGGGAATTGTTTACGGACGCAACATCATTCAACACGCCAACCCGGCGGGAATGACGCGCGCTTTAATGTCCATCGTTCACAATGGCGCGAACGCCTCCACTGCGGCAAAGTTCATTCAACGGCAATAAACCTCCGCAACCGGAAATCAATCGCGAGGCCGCCGACGCCTCGGGTGTGAAGATCAGTTCCAAGCTGCTGAAACTCGCGGACGCAGTGCGCTGAGCACGGCATTGCCGCCGCCGAAGTAAGGTTAAATCCCACGATCGCATATCAGGCATCGCGGCCATGAACCTTGGAGCGCCGGCATCCCTGTCGGCGAGTTGTCGCCGATGCAGAGAGGCCGGCAGGGATGCGGGCGCTCCCGGCGGTTGCAGAATCTGCCTCCTCACGTCGTTGGCTACAACCCAATGGCGTTTTTGAACGATTGCTAGATCACGATCTTCCGGCAGTGAAACCCTTCGGCGTAGCGGCCGATTGAGCGCGATTCCACGCCGCGCAACCGCAGCAAGGAAAGAAACGTGTCCTCAGTAAACCAGTGCCTCGTTCGCTGCGAAACGAAATGCTTCAACAACAGCTCGGCTTTCCTCCGTGCCAGTTTCTCATCGAGATGCACGAAGAAATTCGGCAGACCCAGGTCGGCATCGAACTTCGGGATTTCATATTCCAGGATGAGATGATCGCGGAAGGTGTTCCACGTCAGTTCACAGACGAGCCGATGATCCTGATGAAAGTCCCCGCGATGATGGGTGAAGATCACGTCGGGCGATGGCTCCTTCTTCAACTCTTCGAAATATTCTTTCACGGGCGGCCCGATGTAAGGAAGAAACCCGTCGCGAAAGCGTTCGATGGAAATTTTAGACGTGACTGAACCGGCGAGAAAATCCTTGGCGCAGTTCCGTGCTTCATCTCCGCGTGTTTCGTTCGAGCACAAGACAACCCATTGCACGTCAAGTTTCCAGCCCTCGGAAATGAGCCGCAGGATGGTGCCGCCGCAACCGATCTCGATATCGTCGCAATGCGCGCCGAGGCAGAGCACGCGCAACGCTCGCTCGGCCTTATCGAATTTCAGCGGCAGCATAGACGTTGGCGGAAAACGCCTCTTGAAGCCCACGCGCGTGGAAAAAACTTAATCCGTTCGCTGAACGGAGATTTACGCTGCTTCATGAGCGCGCTCGCTGGGGGATGGTTCACCCTGGATGCTCAACGATCGCAGCCCGTGCGTAGCTTCGCCCAGGACGAGGCTCGTGCTGGGCGCGCGCCGCTCCTGTTTCTTCCACACTTCCCACGGTGTGTCGCCGCGCGCGACCATGTCATCGAGGTTCTGCTTCTCTTTGAAAGTATCCATGCACGCCCAAAAGCCGCGGTACTTGTGTGCCATGAGCGCCTGCATGTCCGCGAGCCGCTGGAACGGTTCGTTCACCAGATCTTCGCCCGGTTGCAGGTATTTGAAAATCTCCCGGCGCAACACGAAGCAGCCCGCATTGATCCAGATGTCCGAGCGCGTCAGATCGCGAAGTCCCTGCACCTGCCCGTCGTCATCCATCGCCACGACGTGGAAACTGTGGTTCGGCTTCACCGCGAGGAATGCGCCCAGCTTGTCGGTGCGGACAAATTCGTCGATGAGCGTCGGCAATGGAAAATCGCTGAGACCGTCCGTATAATTCGCGAGGAACATTTCGTCGTTCCCCAGATATTTCTCCACTGCCTTGAGCCGCTGGCCGATGTTCGAGTTCAGTCCCGTGTCCACGAAAGTGATGCGCCAGTCATGGATGTCGCTGTTCGACAGCACGAGTTTTTTGCCGCCGTCGCTGTAAACAAAATCGTTCGAGAGACACTCGTCGTAATGGAGGAAGTAGTTTTTGATTTGGTCCGCCTTGTAGCCGAGGCAAAGGATGAATTCCTTGTGGCCGTAGTGGGCGTAATACTTCATCACGTTCCAGATGATGGGCCGGTAGCCGACGGGAATCATGGGTTTGGGCACGGCATCCGAGAAGTCGCGAATGCGCGTACCGAGTCCGCCACAGAACAATACAACCTTCATGAATCTCCTCCTTGTTGGGAAACGATACGCGAAAGCCGACGCTCCGCAAATCGGGCCGCAGGAGGAAAGGGGCTCAGGGAAACGCCTGCGGGCGCCTGCACTCTGTCTCGCCGCGCTCCGATATCCCGGACATCTCCGGCCGCCGGATTCCCTTCTTGCAACCCATTCTCAACGAACATAAGTTGCGATCCCGCGTGGACAAGGCCATGTCGAACTTGAATGCCGATGGCGCGCCCGCACCGCTCTGCCAGTTGAGCGAGGTGCAGGCCGGGACTTCCGTGTTGATCAAGCAACTCTCCGCCTCGCCCGAAGTGACCAAGCGCCTGCGCGAACTCGGCTTTTGCGAAGAGCAGCGCCTCAAGCTGTTGAGCCGCAACCCGAACCTCATATGCCAGGTTTGCAACGCGCGTCTCGGGCTGAGTTCGCAACTCGCCGATCTCATCTGGGTCGAGAAGATAAAGCCGCAACGTCTCGCCGCTTAATGTCTGCTGTCTCCCAACCACTGACTTCGCTGGAAGTCGGTCAACGTGCCGTCGTTGCTGAAATCAAGATTCCGGCGGAACATCGCGGGCGCATTCTGGAAATGGGTTTGCTCGTTGGCACGCCCGTGGAGTTGATTCGCTTCGCGCCGCTGGGCGACCCCGTCGAGATCAAAGTGCGCGGCTACCACCTTTCGCTTCGCCGGCACGAGGCGGAACAGATTCTGGTGACGCCCAAGTGAACGCCAACGTCGTCCTTACCGGAAATCCAAATTGCGGCAAGACCACGCTCTTCAACGCGCTGACGGGATTGCGCGCCAAGGTCGGCAACTATCCGGGCGTGACCGTCGAGCGCAAAGAGGGACGGCTCCTTGGAATGGGAGATGCGAACATCAAAGTGCTCGATCTGCCGGGCACCTATTCGCTCAGTCCGCAGTCGCTGGACGAGCAGATCGCGCGCGACGTTCTCTTTCATCGTATCCCGGAAGTGCCGCCGCCCGACGTGGTGGTCGTGGTCGTCGATGCTTCGAATCTTCAGCGCAACCTCTACTTCGCAACGCAGGTCATCGAACTCGGTTACCCGACAATCCTCGCGCTGAACATGGTGGATGTCGCGCGGGAGAATGGACACGAGATCGACAGCGAAGCTCTGGGCAAGGCGCTCGGCCTTCCCGTGGTGCCGCTGGTGGCCAGCAAAGGCGAAGGCGTGCCGGAGTTGCGAAAACAACTTGCCTCGATGGCCAGTGCCACCGTGGAGGTGAAGCCACGTCTGTTCGCGGAACTTCCCGAAGGCTTTGGCCGCGAGGCCGAGAAGCTGGTGGCGCTCCTGGAAAGCACGTTTCCCGAAACGCACTTCCAGGCCATGGCTGAGGCGTTGCTGGTCCTGAGCGACGAAAAGTTTCTGATCTCCAGCGGCGCGCATTATCCGCAAAACATCCGCGACGCTGTCGCCCAGGCGCGCTCTCGACTGGAACAGCAACAAGTGGATTGGCGCAGCATCGCTATCGAAACTCGTTACGCGCGCATCTCCGCCATTCAGGAAGCCGTCACCACCGAGACACAACTTGAGCAGGAAAATTTCAGTGACAAACTCGACCGCGTCCTGACGCATCGCTTCTGGGGCGTCACCATCTTCGTCGGCATCATGATGTTGCTCTTTCAGAGCATCTTCACCTTCGCAAAGGTGCCGATGGATTTGCTCACCGCGGTCGTGGATGGATTTGGGAATTGGGTCGGCGCGCAAATGCAGCCCGGCGATCTGAATGATTTGCTCGTGAACGGCGTGATCAAAGGCGTGGGCGCCGTGGTTGTGTTTCTGCCGCAGATTCTCTTGCTGTTCTTCTTCATCGCGATTCTCGAAGACACCGGCTACATGGCGCGGGCGGCGTTTCTCATGGACCGGCTGATGAGCAAGGTCGGTTTGCACGGCAAAAGTTTCATCCCCATGCTCAGTTCGTTTGCGTGCGCCATCCCCGGCATCATGGCCACACGCACCATCGAGTCGCCGAAGGACCGACTCGTAACGATCCTCGTCGCGCCGCTGATGAGTTGCTCGGCGCGCCTGCCGGTTTACACGGTGCTGATCGCGGCGTGCATCCCGGGGAAGCGCGTGCTGGGGTTTCTTTCACTGCCCGGTTTGACGCTGCTCGTCATGTATTTGCTCGGCATCATCGTGGCGCTGCTCATGGCGTGGCTGTTCAAGAAGACGCTGCTGAAAGGACCGACGCCCATGCTCATCATGGAATTGCCGCCTTACAAACATCCCGTGCCCAAAGTCGTCTTCCGCCACATGTGGGACCGATCAAATTTATTTCTGCGCCGCGCGGGCACGGTCATTCTCGGCATCAACATCATCCTATGGTTCCTCGCGACGTATCCCAAGCCCCAGCGTGCCCCCGGCATCTTGCCGGGTTCCGTCGCAGCGCAATCAAGTGCGACCC
>DATHKK010000645.1:0-3318 GCA_035489355.1 Candidatus Limnocylindria bacterium | reverse complement strand
GCATCTGTTCGTGCTCGGCTTCTTCCACACCGCTCTCGACAAGCGTTTCTGCCGCCGCCTGCTCGTCATCTGCGGAAATAGTCTTCGCCTGGCGCGGCGCGGAGCCCGGCACCGGGTCCCAGCGCTTGCTGGTCGGCAATTCCTCGGCGGGATCGGTCATCGTGCGGCCCTCGGTCAGCTCGCGTTTTGCCTCCTGCCAATCTTCGGGCGTCGGCTTGTCATTTTGGCGGCGGTTGATGAGCGCAATCTCGCGCGCCCGCTGCGAAACCATTTCGGGAGTGACCGTGCCCAAGCCGCGCGCATGTTCTTCCACATTGCCATCGGACATTTGATTCCTCTTTTTCATGAAGGAAACGTACGCGGCAAGACGCAGTGCGCAACCGTGGATTTCGGGCGCAAAATTGTGCGTTAAAAGGACGGCTTGGTTCGCATACATACAAACCGGTCATGAAGATCGTTGACATCCGAGCCAGGCGGAACCGCGCCCCGTTCCGGCCTTTTCAAATCCGCCTGACGAATGGAGGTGTTCTTTCTGTGGGCCATCCCGAACAGATGTCGCTGCCCGATGACGAGCGCGAAATGTTCGTCGTGTGGACGGACACCTGGAACCTCATCGACATCACACAAGTCGCGCGCGTGAGCGTGCGGCAAAAACATCCCAGACACTGACAGCTGCTACGCGCCCAACAAATGTTCGATCACCATCTGGTCGAGCGCCTGATAATTTCGGTCAGCCACCAGTTTCTGCGCGGCCTTTTCATCGAACGAGCGCACCTTTTCAAGCAAGGCGAGAAACGTCCGGCGTGAATTCACCAGATGATCCATCCAGTGTTCCTGTTTCGTCGTGCGGAAAGGATGCACATCGAAGCAAACGTATTCGCCTTTCTTCCCGTAGCCGTTGCGTTTGAGCGCGCGTACTTGATCGAACGCGCTGCGAAGATTGGTGCAGCCGAAGGGCCGGTCCTGATCGTACTTCAACCCGTTCTGATCGTTGAGGTGCAGCGACCAAAGTTTGTTGAAGGCGCAGGCGAAATCGATTTCATCCGCAGGATCGAGTCCGGCGAGAATCGCGTGGGCAGATTCAATCAGGCAACCGACGCGCTTCTGATCGCGCGTGAGTTGCGCCACGGCCAGCGCGTGGCCAATCGTCGGAATGTAGGCGTGGTCCATCGGCTCGTTCGGCTTCGGCTCGATGGCGAGGCGAATGCGCTTGTCGTGCGCCAGCATCTTATCGAAGGCCTGCACGAGAAGGTCCACGCTGCGCCGTCCACTCTTGGCCTCGCGAATGTAAGTTCCTTCGCGCGCCAGCCAGAGCACGAGAATGTCGGTGTCGAGAATGTTCGCGATGTCGATCGAGCGCAGCGAGCGGTCGATGGCGTACTGGCGATGCTTCGGATCGTTGCTCGTGTAACCGCCGTCCACCGTTTGCGGCGCAAACCACAAGCGCGGCGCGACCATCTCGGCTACGATGCCTTCGCCGTCGAGGCGCTTCTTTAATTCCTTCGCCTCGCGCCGAATCTGCGGCTCCGACTTGCTATCGATGTCCGGCACCGCGTCGTCATCATGAAACATCATGGCGTCAAAGCCATGCTTCTTCAGTTGCGCGAGTTTCCAATCGAAGGTCCGCGCCGGTCGCGTCGTGGGACCGTAAGGGTCTTGTCCCTCGCTGAGATTCCACGGGCCGAAACAGAAACGGTATTGTTGCGCTTTTGCCATAATGAGTGCGCGACGCTAGTTGGACGGGGGATTCGCGCAACGAAAAATTGCTTCCGCAAAATTGTTGCGTCCGTATCCTTGCGGCCTATGGCCAGCGCGACGGAACTTTTGCGGCGGTTCGAAATCCCGGGCCGGGTTTCAATCATCGAAGGCAATGGCGAGATGCCCAAGGTGGAGGTGAAGAGCGACGCCGCGCGCGCGGAAATTTATCTGCACGGAGCGCACGTCACCGATTTTCAACTCGATGGCCAGCGGCCGTTGCTCTTCGTCAGCCGGTGCAGCCGCTTTGCGCGCCATCAGCCGATTCGCGGCGGCATCCCGATTATTCTGCCGTGGTTTGGCTCACGCGAAGGCGAGCCGGCGCACGGGTTCGCGCGCCTTGTAGATTGGAATCTGCACGAGACGGTCGCGCTGCCGGACGGCGGAGCCACGCTGCGTTTCAGTTTGCCGGAAACGAGCGCGAGCGCCATGTGGCCGCCGTTCACGGCGAATTATGTCGTCACTCTCACGGACAAACTGACGCTGGAATTGATCGTGACGAATGGCTCGCGCAACGAGGCGTTCAGTTTCGAGAATTGCCTGCACACATATTTTCACATCGAAGACATTGCGCAGGTTTCCATCACGGGACTCAAAGGCGCGTCGTATCTCGACAAGGTTGAGAACTACACGCCCAAGACGGAAACCAGCGACGCGATCGAAATTACCTCCGAAGTAGATCGCACTTACCTCGACACGATGGGTACGGTGGAAATCCACGACCGCGCCCTGCGGCGAAAAATTTTGGTGGAGAAGGCGGGATCCAGTTCGACTGTGGTGTGGAACCCGTGGATCGCGAAATCGCAGCAGATGCCCGACTTCGGCGACGACGAATACAAGCAGATGGTCTGCGTGGAATCGGGCAACGTCTCGCGAAACAAGATCGTGCTGCCGCCGGGACGATCGTCCGTGCTGCGCGTGGTGTTGAGCAGCGTGAGTTTGTAGAAAAATTTCGGCCGGGGCCGAACTAATCCGGCGGCAGAATCGGCTGCAAGGTCGCCCCGAGCGCGGTGACATCCGCTGTCTTGCGAAGGAAGCTATTCACCGCCAGGCCCACGAACAGCGCCGGGTCAATTTCGGAAACAGCTCCCGAAAGCATCACCACCGGAGTCGTGATGAAACGAGGATCGGCGCGCAGCCATTGCACAAAGACAAGCGAAGTATGCCCGGCGAGCCTGAAGTCCGAGACGATCAAATTCGGCCGGCGGAAGTAGAGCGGATCTTTGAACTCCGCTTCGTTGAGCATGTATCGCTTTGCTTCGGTGACGGTCGCCACGACGCGCACTTCGCATTCGTAGCCGAGTTTGGCGAGGGCGCGGCGGAAAAGGAAAACATCCGCCGCATCATCTTCGATTAAAAGAATGAGCTTCGGCGTCCTTGTTTGCCCGTGAGAATCACGCGATGCCACTGATGCGGAAATCGTCCGTCACAATGCGCGTCTGTCGAGTATTTTTTTGAAGGCACCCGGAAAATTTTCTGTCGAGAAGAGTGATGCCGCGCTCCCCAACTGGACACTCCGAAAAGCGCCACGCGACTCCCGAACGTCTGCTTGAACTGGGCGGG
>DATHKK010000644.1:0-18882 GCA_035489355.1 Candidatus Limnocylindria bacterium | reverse complement strand
TGTCCGGCTTCACGACACCGCTGAGATGAAGCTGCCGCAATTCCTTGGCCGAATAGGGGCCGACCTTTGCGCCACTCAAGTCGCGGTAATGGAATTTCATTGCACTCATCGCTGATCCTTTACGTCCGCGCCGGCGAGATCACGTTTTCGTCTTTTTTGCCTCTTCCTCGTCTTCGTCTTCCGGCGGCGGGATGCGATAGTTTCCCGCCGGAGTGGTCTCGATGAGCTTTTTGTCCTTCAAACTCGACAGGGGCGGATATGCCCAGCGTTCGTTTTCTTTCCAGGCGTTTTTGGTGGCGGCCTTGCGGCAGATTTCGCGAGCGGAAGCGCCGACTTCTCCGATGACCGTGAGATAGCGCATAATGATCTGTTCTTCCTCGGAAAGCCACATGGCGTGAGAGTGCGCGAGCACGCCTGCGCACTCAAATCTTTTGTCTTTTCAGCGTTTAGCCGCATTGTTTGCGGCATGAATTTGTTGCCGTTTGGAGAATTGCCCGTGCATACCCCGCGCCAGTTGGTGCCGAAGCAAATTGATCTGGGAGAATGGAATCAGATCGCGCCGCTGTTCGATGCGGTGGAAAATAAACTGGCGTCGGCCACGAGCGTCGCGGAACTGGAAGCGGCGCTGCTGGCCTGGAGCGAATTGTCCGCCGTGCTCGATGAAGAAGGCGCCAAGCGTTACATCGCGATGACCTGCCACACGGACAACACCGCCGCCGAGAAAACGTATCTGCACTTCGTCGAGCATGTGGAACCGGAAACCAAGCCACGGCAGTTCAAGCTGGAGCAGGTGTATCTCGCGCAGCCGTGGCGGGCACAGTTGCCCAAGCCACGCTACGAAGTGTTTGACCGCGACACGAAGCAGCGCGTGGAACTTTTCCGTCCGGAGAACGTGCCGCTCGAAACCGAGGAAGCCAAACTCGGTCAGCAATATCAAAAGCTGTCTGGCGCGCTCACGGTCCAATTTCGTGGCGAGGAAAAGACGCTCATCCAGATGGGAAAATATCAGGAAGAGCCGGACCGCGCGCTGCGGCAGGAGGCCTGGGAAGTCGTCGCCAAACGGCGTTTGCAGGAGACGGAAAAGTTCGAAGATCTTTTCGATGGCCTCGCGAAGTTGCGCGGACAGATCGCGGCCAACGCCGGGTTCGCGAACTATCGCGATTACGCGTTCAAGCATCGTGGACGTTTCGATTACACGCCCGAGGATTGCTTCGCGTTTCACGAGGCGATTGAAAAGGAAGTGATGCCGCTGCACCGCGAGCTTCAAGCCACGCGTCGCGAGCAGTTGAAATTGGGAACGCTGCGACCGTGGGACCTCTCCGTCGATCCGTTGAACCGCCCGCCACTCAAGCCGTTCGACAAAGTCGATCAGATGGTCGAGCGCACGCAGAAAATGTTCGACCAAATCGATGGCGGGCTCGCGAGCGGCTTCCGCGCGATGCAGGACCAGCGCCTGCTCGATCTCGAAAACCGCAAAGGCAAGGCCCCCGGCGGTTATCAGTCCACGCTCTCCGAGTCGCGCCTGCCGTTCATCTTCATGAACGCCGTTGGATTGCAGCGCGACGTGGAAACGATTCTCCACGAGGCGGGTCATGCTTTCCACGCACTGGCGACGCGGGATGAGCCGCTCTACTCCTATCGCGGTTCGCCGATCGAGTTTTGCGAAGTCGCCTCGATGAGCATGGAACTGCTCGGCAACGAATTCATCGAAGAGTTTTATTCTCCACACGACGCGAATCGCGCGCGCCGCACGCATCTCGAAGGCATCGTCGGCATCTTTCCGTGGATTGCCACTGTAGATGCGTTCCAGCACTGGATTTACACCCACCCAAATCACACGCGTGCCGAACGCAGCGCCGCCTGGCTCGCGCTCATGGATCGTTTCGGCGGCGCCGTGGACTGGACGAGGCACGAACAGGCGCGCGCCAATCTCTGGCACAAGCAGCTCCACATCTTTCTCTACCCGTTCTACTACGTGGAGTACGGCATCGCGCAGCTTGGCGCGTTACAGGTGTGGGCGAATTCCAAACAGAACAAACAGCAGTCGCTGGCGAATTATCAGCGTGCCCTCGCGCTCGGGAATTCACGGCCGCTGCCGGAACTGTTCGCCGCCGCGGGCTGCATATTCTCCTTCAATTGCGAAACCGTGAAACCGCTGGTGCAGTTAGTGAAGAATGAGTTGGCGAAGCTGAACTGAGTGATTCGATGGTAGGGCGTGCTGTCCTCAGCGCGCCGGCTGAGAATAAAATGACCACGCGCTGATTAGGAGCGATGCGTGGCGCGGTGAGGACACCGCTCCCCTAGAAATCGGAGGCCTATTTCGTCTCCGGCGCCGCAGTCATCCACTCGAAGGTGATCTTCACGTCGTCGCCGGTAGAGATGAAGCCGAGGGCGATTTTCGGCGAGGGCGGCTGAATGCCAAAGCTTGTCATCTTCACGCTTGTCGTGCCCGAGGTTTTCATTTTGGTTTTGTCCACCCGCGTCATCGTCACGGGGAATGCGACCTTGTTCGTCACGCCGGCCACCGCGAGTTCGCCTTTGCTGTCGAAGTTGAACGGGCCTTCCGCCGACTTGGGCGTTTCCTTCAACGTCAATTCCGTGAGGCGATATTCGATCTTCGGTTGCACCTTTTGCTTCATCGCCTCGTGCATGATGTCGTCCATCGACTTGCGCCCGTGAACTTCCTTGATCGTGCGGACCGGGATGGTCGCTTGAACTTTCGCGTCCACTTTCCCGGGCTGCGCTTTCGTCGGGTCCGCGATGAACTTGGAGTCCAATTCCAAAACGCCGCCGATGATGCCGCCTTGCACCGTCCAGTCGTGAACGGTCGAGGTGCCGTCAATGGTGACGCGGCTGCCCGTCATCTGAGCTTCTAATTTGGTGAGGTCAGCAGCGACGACGACGCTGAGCGCTACGACAGCGGCAATTGAGAGAATCCAGAATCTTTTCATAAATCTTTGATTGCTTGAGTTAAGACGAATTGAGCCGCGCCTTCAGCCACGCGGCGACGATTCAAATTTCAAACCACTCCTTTTCGAACTTGATCGTCTGCTTTTTTGCCACGGCTTCATTCGCCTTGATGCAAGTCACGGTGGACTCGAAACCATCCATGTAAGTCGCCGCCGGCAATTTGCTCTTCTGAATACCCGCGAGGTACTCCGTCAATGCCTTCATGTCGGTGGCGTTGAAAGTGGAAACGAAATCCTCGATGGCGTTGGAGATCAGTTCCGTGTTCGCGAGAAATGAATCCAGCGCGTGGCGCAGCGGCGGGTCGCCGCCATCGTCATCCTTGCCGTCTTTCGCGCTCTTGGCCGCGTCGGCCTTGCTGGCGTCCGCAACGAGCGCGATGCCGGTTTCCTTGAAGAACTGATCTTTGCGCGCATAGACTTCCCAGCCGAGCAATGGTGAGTCCGCTTCCTTGAACAGCCACGCTTTGTTGCCGCGCAACATGATGGCGGCGTCAGTGCCGTAAAGAATCTCGTACTCGCTGTCGAATGACGTCGCCAGCGACGCCTCGTAATTGAAACTCGTGCCGTCCTCGTATTGAAACACCACTTGCGCTGTGTCCTCGACGTTGCGCCCGTCCTGCCAGGACAGGATGCCGCCAAAGCCGGTCACGGAAACGGGGCGCTTGTTGAGGAACCAGTGCATAGCGTCGATCTGCTGAATGCCGATCTCGCCGATCAGGCCGGTTGAGTCTTCCTTGCGCAGACGCCAGTTCAATTCCTTCTCGCGCTCGGGCAGGGGAGACGAGCGGCGCCAGCTCATCTTCCTGTGCCATTGTCCGCGCGTCTTGACGTTGTGGCCCGTTGCGCCGCTGCGCACGAAGGGCAGGAGAAATTTCCGTTGCGGGTCGGAACGCAAGAGCAGCCCCGCCTGAAAATAGGATTTAGCTGAATCGCGGGCCGCGCGGGCGATGGCACGAGCGTCCTCAATCGTATTCGCCAACGGCGCTTCGCAGTAAACGTGTTTGCCCGCCTTCAAGGCCGCGAGCACGATTTCCTTATGCTGATGCGAAGGCGTCGCGATCAGCACCGCCTGCACATCTTTGTTTTCGAGGACCTTGGTGTAGTCGGCGTAGCCTTCGGCTTTCGGCGCGGCTTCTTTGGCGCGGCGCAACGAAGCTTCGTAGCGATCGCAGACCGCGATAACTTCCGCCTTAGGCAGCCGCGCCAGCATGTTGAGAATTTCCCGTCCCCAGATGTTGCAACCAATGACCGCGCATTTCACCGTGCTGCCAGAGGCCGCGGGTGTTTCATTCTTCTCTTGTTGCGCGACCAGCGGGATGCCGCCGAGCATCGACATGGCGGCGGCGAAGGAAGACGTTTTCACGAAACCGCGCCGCGTCATATCGGACGCAAACGCATTGGGCTGAGACTCCGGCAAATTATTCATGGCGAATGGCGAAAGAATTCGGCTCTTCACAACGCGAAGTCAATGCGCAGTTGAGCAAGGGTTGAAGGTTGCAGGTTGAAGGTTGCAAGTTGAAGCTAACGAACGATGCCTCTCTACGAATACGAAGTGTGCGAAGGCGGCTGTGCGGCGTGCGGCGGGCGCTTCACGCTGCGGCGTCCGGTCACGGCGGCCGAGTTGACGGCGTGTCCCGCATGCAAGAAACCGGTGCGAAAACTCATCTCGGGATTCAGTTCGCCGCAGAAGCTCAAGCCGCTCTCTATTTCCGACGCCAAGAAGGCGGGGTTCACGGTGCTCAAGCGCGTGAACAAGGGCGAATACGAGAAACAGTAGGAGTTTTCAGTGTTGAACCCGTCCAAGTGACCATGCAAATGACCTCGCCAAAGTTCAGGGACTGCGCCACGGTTGCGACAAGATGAGCGAGCTACACACCATCGAAACTGCTTTGCAGCAAGCCGCTCAACGGCGGCGGCTCGACCGGGCTTTGCGCGGCGCGTGGAAGGGACTTCTGATCGCGAGCGTCGTCTGGCTCGTGGCGCTCATTGTTTACAAGATTGCACCCATTCCTGCTTTCACTCTCGCCATCGCGGGTGGAACCGGTCTCGCGTGCATCGTCCTCGGTGCAATCATCAGTGGCTGGCGCAAATCGTCTGCCAGTGAAACGGCGCGATGGGTGGACGTGAAACAGAATTTGAAGGAGCGTCTCAGCACCGCGCTCGAAGTGGCGCGATCTCCGGTCGATGGTGAATGGAAGACGTTGCTGATTGCCGACGCCACGCAACACGCGCAAGGACTCGATCCGAAACGTTTGCTGCCACTGCACCTGCCGGGCCTCGCACGCTGGGCGCTGATTGTTCTGCTTGTGACGGCGGGACTGGGTTTCGTCCCGGAGTATCGCTCCAAGCAATTCGTTCAGAAACAGGCGGACGCTGCCAACATCAAAGACACCGGCAAGCAACTCACGGAGTTGACCAAACGTTCGCGCGAAACGAAGCCGCCGGCATTGGAGCCGACGCAGAAGGCGCTGGAAAAAGTCGAAGAGCTTGGCCAGCAGCTTCAGAAAGTTTCTCTCACCAAAGCTGAAGCTCTGAAGGACATCGCGAGCGTACGGGAGAAAATTGCGCAGGAAGCCAAGGAACTGGATCGCGCAGGTGCGTTGAAGCCGCTGGAACGCGCGGCCAAGGAACAGAGCGCCAATCAGGGCAGCCAAAGTCCCGACGCGTTGCAGAAACAAATCGACTCGCTGCAAAAATCGCTCGGGAACAATTCCGCCAATGATCCCGCGAAGATGGACAAGTTCCAACAAGACCTCGCCAAGGCGCAGCAACTCGCCGCCAATTTGCCGGACAAGAATTCTCCAGAAGGCAAAGCGGCGCGTGAACAGTTGTCGCAAATGCTTTCGAACCTTTCGCAACAGATGAAGGACGCCGGCATGCCGATGGACAGCCTGGAGGACGCGCTCAAGGCGTTGCAGCAGGGCAACATCGATCAGTTCATGAAAGACATGAACGTGGCGGGTGAGGATTTGAAGAAACTCTCGGAGATGGCGAAGCAGTTGCAGTCGATGCAACAGCAACAGGCCAATGCGAAAATGGGCCAGGACCTCGCCGAGCAATTGAAGATGGCCCAGACTGACGCAGCGCAGCAGACGCTGCAGAAGATGATCAACCAGTTGAAAACGGGACAGCTTTCCAAGGAACAGCTCGACAAAATTTTGGATGAAGTTTCCAAGGCGCTTTCACCAGCCAGCGAATACGGCAAAGTGGCCGAGCACTTGAAGAACGCGGTGAAGCAGATGCAGCAGGCGCAAGGTCCCTCGGGTTCGGACTCACAGAAGCAGCAGGCGAAATCGGAAGCCGCGCAGTCGCTTGCCGATGCCGCCAAGGAACTCGATAAACTTGCCCAACAGATGGCCGACGCGCAGCAGCTCGCGCAGATGATGGAGATGCTCGAACGCGCGCAGCAGTCGATTGCCACCGGCAAAGGCTGGGGCCAGTGCAAGAACGGCGGCACCTGTCCGGAGTGCGGCGGACTCGGTTGCTTCGCCTGCAAGGGACAGGGCTGGAAGCCGGGCGGTGGGAACAATCCGAACGGTGTCGGCACTTGGGCGGACGAAACGGGTTGGACCTATTACCCGCAGGATGTGAACCAAACGCCCGTGGACAACTCGGGCGTTGAGCGGCCAGACATGGATTCAAAGGGCATCACCGAGCGCGACGCCAGCCTGAACGACGCACTCAAGCCGACGAAGGTCAAAGGCCAGATGTCGCCCGGCGGCCAGATGCCGAGCATCACGCTCAAGGGCGTGGCGATTAAGGGCCAAAGCAAAGTTCAATTCGAAGAAGCAGCGACCGCCGCTCAGACGGAGGCACAAAGCGCTCTGAATCAGGATCAGGTTCCGCGCGCCTATCGCGGCGCGGTACGTGATTACTTCGATGACCTTAAGAAGTAGTTAGCTCGCATGACATGTCGTGCCACATTCTTTGATCGCCGGAGCCTCACGTTTGCTTTCGTTGCGTTGCTCTTCGGATTGGCGGCATTGGGGCGCATCTTCAATTTCGCCGGACTTGCGTACCAGCACGGGCGTGAGTTTGTGCAGCAGTCGCTTATTCTCTGTATCGTCTCGTTCGTTGTATGCGTCGCGGTGCTTGCCAATCTCGTCCTCGACGTAAGACGCGGATATTCACCGAGCCGCTGCTCGTTAGCTTCTGTCATTGTGCTGGCGGCGTTTGCCGGCCCCGTGTTGCTCGCCATCACGTTGGCCTACTCGCGCGCGTAGTTGAAATCCGCATTCAGTCATGTTCATCTCTGTTTCACATCATGGGTACCGAATCTCAAATCACCTCCTTTCGCCAAACTTTTACCGCGCTGCGTGACGAGATCGGCAAGGTCATCGTCGGTCACAACGAGATCGTGGACGGCACGCTCATCGCCATCTTCGGCGGTGGTCACGTGTTGCTGGAAGGAGTGCCGGGCCTGGGGAAGACGTTGCTCGTGCGCACGCTCAGCGAAGTGCTTGACCTTTCCTTTAACCGCATTCAGTTCACGCCGGACTTGATGCCGGCAGATATTCTCGGTACGAACATTGTCATGGAATCGCCGGAGGGCGGGCGTGAGTTTCAGTTCCAGCGCGGCCCGATTTTCGCGCACTTGATTCTGGCGGACGAAATCAATCGCGCCACGCCCAAGACGCAGTCGGCGATGCTGGAAGCGATGCAGGAGAAGAGCGTCACGGCGTGCGGACAAATCCGGAAGCTCGCGGAACCTTTCTTCGTGCTCGCGACGCAAAACCCAATCGATCAGGAAGGCACTTATCCGCTGCCCGAGGCGCAGCTTGATCGCTTCTTTTTCAAACTGGTCGTCGGCTATCCGAACGCCGCGGATCTCACCGAAGTCATCACTCGCACCACGGAGAACAAAAAGGCGACCGTGACCAAAATCATCGATGGCGCGTCGCTGATGGAACTTCAACAGCTTGTCCGTCAGGTACCGGTCGCGTCGCACGTGAAAGATTATGCCGTGCGGCTCGTTCTCGCCACGCATCCAAAATCGGAAACAGCCGCGCCCATCACGAATCAGTATCTCCGTTTCGGCAGCAGCCCGCGCGGCGCGCAGTGCCTGATTCTGGCCGGAAAAGTCCGCGCGCTAACGCAAGGGCGGTTCAACGTGAGCTTCGAAGACATTGAAGCCGTGGCGACGGCTGCACTTCGTCACCGACTCATCTTGAATTTCGAAGCGGAGGCTGAAGGCATCACGACCGATCACGTCGTTAAGCAGATCCTGAGCGATGTTCCGAAAGATGCGATGGCGGTGAACGCCTGAAGTTCGTCAACTTCGTGATCGATGTCCGCTCTCCTTACTCCAGAACTTCTTCGGCGCTTGGAGCAATTCCAAATGCTCGCCGCGCGCCGCGCGAAAAGTTCGGCGAAGGGCGAGCGCCGCAGCAAAGCTCGTGGGCAATCGGTGGAATTCGCAGACTATCGGAACTACGTCGCTGGTGACGACTTGCGGTATCTCGATTGGAATCTCTTCGGCCGGCTCGAAAAACTCTTCCTCAAACTGTACGAGGAGGAACGCGAGCTGCCGGTCCGCATCTTTCTCGATTGCAGCGAGTCGATGAACTTCGGCACGCCGCGCAAGTTCGATTTTGCCCGGCAGGTGGCGGCGGCGATGGGTTACGTGGCGCTGTGCGGTTTCGATCGCGTCACCATTGTTCCGTTTCCCAACGAAGGGGAGAACATCACGACGAGCGGAGCGTTGCGTTCGGTTCGCGGACGCAAGACTTCGCTCCAATTTTTCCAGAACATCGCGACGCTGAATTGTGGTGGGGCCGTCAACTTCAACGAAGCCCTTCGGCGCGGTGCGCTGGAGGCGCGGCAAGCCGGCGTGGCTGTCGTGCTCACGGACTTTTTGGATCCCGCTGGATACGAGAAAGGTCTGAGCGCATTGGTCGGTCGCGGCTTTCAAGTGAACACCGTGCAGATCCTTTCGCCGGACGAACTCGCGCCCGGCACGTACGGCGATCTGAAACTCGTCGATGCCGAGACCGGCGCGATGCAGGAGGTCACGTTCGGCAAGTATCGGCTGCACGCGTATCAGCAGACGGTGCAGAACTTCATCCAAAAGTTGCGCGAGTTCTGCGCCACGCGCGGCATCAACTTTTTCAGCGTGAGTTCGGCGATGAAGCTGGAGGATTTGTTGCTCAAACAACTGCGTGCCTCGGAGGTTTGGGCGTGATCAATCGCGCGTGGCGGCGGCGGGAGTTCCTTCAGGGGATGACGCTGGCCGGGGCCGGCCTGGCGGCAGGTCTGTCGCAGGTTTCCGCGGCGGATCGCGCCTGGTCCAACACGGAACTTGCCGTGCTGCCCAAAGGCGGCGCGCCCACTGCTCTTTCGTTCCCACATTTCCCGAGTCGGCTGCACGCGTTCGTGTGGCGCAACTGGCAGCTTGTTCCCGCGGATCGGTTGGCCGCGACGGTAGGTGCGCGCAGTAGCGAGATTGCCGCGATCGGGCGTGCCATGGGTCTCGGCAAGCAGCCGCGTATCACTGCGGATCAGCAGCGTCGCTCCTACATTACAGTCATCAAACGCAACTGGCATCTCCTCCCTTACGCGCAGCTGCTCACGTTGCTCGATTGGACTCCACAGGAACTCGCGTTCACGTTGCGCGAAGATGATTTTCTTTTCGTCAAGCTCGGCAACCTGAAGCCGAAATGCACGCCGCTGAAGTTTGCGCCGTCGGATGCCGCACCCCCTCGCGGGGAAGCGGACCTCGCTGATTTCGTCCGCAACACGTTTCCGCGCGGCATTCTTCAGGACGCCGAACCGCTCTTTCAGTTCGTCGAAGATCTGCGCGAGCGTCCGGCCCCGCCGGCCCCAAAACCATCCGGCCCTGATCAGTTGCGATTCTGCTATTCGTATTTTGCGCTCTATGGCGATCCGTTGCTGGAGCGCGATACCGATCCGTATCCCGACAATTACCTTGCCCGCCTGGCCGCAACCGGAGTCAACGGTGTGTGGCTGCAGGCCGTCCTGCACAAGCTCGCGCCTTGTCCGTGGCAGCCGTCGCGGAGCGCGAAACACGACGAACGATTGAAGAACCTCGGCGCCCTCGTTGCACGAGCGCGCCATCACGGTATTCGACTCTTTCTCTATCTGAACGAGCCACGCGCGTTGCCGCTGCCTTTCTTCGCGGAGCGTCCCGAATTGAAAGGCGTGACGGAAGGCGATCACGCCTCACTATGTACCAGCCAGCCGGCAGTTCGTGACTTTCTGACCAATTCGATTGCTTCGATTTGCCGCGCCGTGCCGGGACTCGGCGGGTTTTTCACCATCACTGGCTCGGAGAATTTAACGAATTGCTGGTCGCACGGCGGCGGCAAGAGTTGTCCAAGGTGCCGCCAGCGCGGGCCGGCGGAAGTCATTGCCGAGGTAAATGGCGCGATCCATGAAGGCGTCCGCAGTGCCGGTGGAGCGCAACAACTTATCGTCTGGGATTGGGGATGGAATGACGCCTGGGCCGCGGGCGCGATTGCACGTCTCCCCGCCGACGTATTGCTCATGAGCGTGAGCGAATGGAGCCTGCCCATCGAACGCGGCGGCGTGAAAAGCCAGGTCGGCGAATATTCCATTTCCTCCGTCGGTCCCGGACCACGCGCGAAGCGGCACTGGCAACTCGCGCGCGAACGAGGATTGAAAACGGTGGCCAAGATTCAAGCGGGTAATACCTGGGAGCTTTCGGCGGTGCCCTACATTCCCGCGCTGTCACTCGTAGCCGAGCACGCGGAAGGATTACGAACGGCGGGCGTGGACGGACTGATGCTTGGCTGGACGCTGGGCGGCTATCCGTCGCCGAATCTCGAAGCCGTGGGGGCGATTCTGGCGGGAGGAAATTTGAAAGGCGTGGCCGTGCGCCGCTTTGGAGAGAAACTCGCCCCGGCCGTGCTCGAAGGCTGGCAGGCGTGCGGCGAGGCCTTCCGGGAATTTCCATACTCAGGCGGGGTGGTTTATTCCGCGCCGCTGCAAAATGGTCCATCGAATCTGCTCTGGGACGACGCCACTGGCTACCGCGCCACGATGGTCGGCTTCCCCTACGATGATCTCGAGAGCTGGCGTTCGCACTATCCGTCGAAAGTGTTCACCGCGCAGATGGAGAAGGTGGCCACCGGCTTTGCGACTGCGGCGGGGAATCTTAATCGCGCCTTGGAAAGCGCCCCGGGCGGTTCCGGTTCCATGGAATTGGCCGCCGCTCGCGCTGAAGCGAGCCTGATGCGCGCCTGTTCGCTGCATTGGCAAGCCGTCGTGAACCAATCGCGGTTCGTCATCGTGCGCCGTGCCCTGGCCGCCGCGAAAACGGCTGAGGAAGCTGAGCCGCAGTTGCAGGAGATCGAACGTCTGATTCGCGCTGAGGCCGTAGCTGCGCGCGAACTGCTGGAATTGCAGAAGCGGGATTCGCGGCTCGGCTTCGAGGCTTCAAACCATTATTATTACGTCCCCATGGATCTCGCGGAAAAGATGCTCAACTGCCGCGATCTCGAGCAACGCTGGCTGCCCGGGCAAAGAGCGCGCTTCCAAAAGGCATGAACTTTCTCGCGCCAGCCGCCTTCGCCTTTGCCGCCGCCATTCCGGTGGTGATCGTGTTCTATCTGCTCAAGCGCAAGCGGGTGGTGAAGCTGATTTCGAGCACGCTGCTGTGGCAAAGATTCATGGCGGAGACGCAGGCCAACGCGCCATTTCAGCGGCTGCGCCATAACTGGTTACTCCTGCTTCAGATTCTCATGCTGCTGCTCGCGGTGTTCGCGCTGTCGCGGCCTTATTTCACCGGCACGGCCAAAAGCAGCCGGCTGCGCGTGTTGATTCTCGATGCTTCCGCTTCGATGCAGGCGACGGATGAGAAGCCAACGCGTTTCGAGAAGGCGCGCGCCGATGCATTGAAGTGGGTGGATAGCCTGAGGGACGAAGATCAAATGGTCGTGCTCGTCGCGGCGGCGAACACGGAGGTGAAGCAGTCCGCCACCAGCGACAAAGACGCGCTGCGACGCGCGATTGAACTGGCCCAAGCCACTGATTCGCCGACGCGCCTGCGGGAAGCGTTTCAACTCGCGGAGACGCTCGTCAAGAATCAGCCGGACAGTGCGAATCCAGAAATCCATCTCTTCAGCGATGGCGCGATTCCGAACCTCTCCGAGTTCGAGAACAAGAATCTGCCGCTCGTTTACCACCGTATCGGTTCACGGGCGAATAACCTCGGCATCGCGTCCCTCGACGTGCGGGCGAATCCCGACAACCAGGCCCAGCGCGCCATCTTCACCAGCATCATCAACCCGGGCGCCAACGCGGAGCCCGCCGAGATCGAACTCCGCTTCGGCAACGATGTGTTGGAAACGAAATCCGTGACGGTGCCAGCGAGCAATACTTTCCCGATGGTCTTCGTGGCGAACCAGTCACGCGACGGCATTTTCACAGTACGCCTGACGGCAAGCGACGATCTGGCTGCCGACAATCAGGCTTCCATCGTCAGCATTCTGCCGCGCCCGGTGAAAGTATTGCTGGTCACGCGCGGGAATCGTTTTCTGGAAAAAGCCATTCGTCCCGTGCCCAACGTGCAGTTGACTACAGCCTCTGTGCTGGCTGATGACGCGGCGGCTTTCGATATCGTTGTGCTCGACGACGTAACACCGGTGGTTTGGCCAAAGGGAAATGTCTTCGCGATTCACGTCATCGCGACGAACCTCTTCCCTGAAGTCTCGAAGGTCGATGCGCCGGCGATTGTCGATTGGCGGAACACGCATCCGCTGTTGCGCTTCGTCAGCTTCGACAACGTATTCGTGAATGAATCGCTCGCGGTGAAAACACCGAACTGGGGCGTGCCCATCGTGGATTCCTCCGCGACGCCGCTCGTGATCGCCGGAGAAATCGATCGCAAACGCGTGGTGTGGCTGGGCTTCGAGACGATGCAGAGCACGTGGCCCTTGCGCATTTCGTTCCCCATCTTCGTCCAGAATGTTCTCGAATGGTTGAACCCCGCGAACGGCGGCGCGAGCCAGATGACCGTGAAAGCGGGCGAGCCATTTCGTTTCGCGCTCGCCGATGATGTGACCAGCGCGCAAGTCACAGGCCCGGATGGGAGCGTGAAGAATCTGTCGCTGGAGAAAAACACGCGCGAACTCGTCTTCGGCGATACGAGCCGGCAGGGGATTTACAGGCTACGCGCGGGCACGAACGATCTTTCGTTCTGCGTGAATCTCATGGACGCCGCCGAAAGTGACATTCGTCCGCGCGATGAATTGCCCGTGGGCAAGTTCGGCGCGGGCATCGCGGCGACCAAGTTACAACGCGCGAACACGGAGTTGTGGCGCTGGATCGCTCTCGCGGGCTTGTGTGTTTTGCTCTTTGAGTGGTGGTGGTATCACAAGCGCACGGCGTAGTGACTATGAGTTCGAGTTCCGAAAACGATCGGAAGAAGTGGCGGCACGACTACTTTGCCAGCAGTGAAGTGTGGGGACAATTGTTCGGCTGGATGTGGATCATCATGGCCCTGGTCACGTTTGGCTCGTTCACGCTTTGGCAAACACTCAAGGTAGGTCGTGGCTCTGAAGTGATCATCTACACTTCTCAAGATCAGCAATTTGCCGAACCCATTCTTCGCGAATTCACCCGGCAAACGGGCCTCAAGGTTCGCGCGATCTACGACAGCGAAGCCGTGAAGACCGTGGCGCTCGCCCAACGCCTCATCGCCGAATCGAAGCATCCTCAGTGCGATGTGTGGTGGAGCAACGAAGCCTTGCGCACGCGACAACTCGCCCGGCGCGGTGTGTTGGAAACGAATCGGATCGTGGAGTTTGGATTTCGCAGCCGCCGCATGGTCATCAATACGAACAAGATCGCGGTCGCCTCCGCACCCGCATCCTTGCTGGAACTGACCAACGTTGCGTGGCACGGAAAGATTGCCCTGGCCTATCCCATGTTCGGCACGACTTCGGCACAGTTCATCGCGCTGCGTCAGCATTGGGGGGCGCAAAAGTGGGAGCAATGGTGCATCGCGCTGGCCGCCAATCAGCCGTTGCTCGTCGATGGGAACTCAGTCGTCGTGAGATTGGTCGGGCGCGGCGAAGCGGTCGTTGGCTTGACGGACTTCGACGATGTGGCGGCCGGACAACGTGAAGGTTTGCCCATCATCGCGTTGCCGTTGAATGCCGAAGCACTCCTGATACCGAATTCCGCCGCCATTGTCCGTGGCGCGCCACACGCCGCGGAGGCCAGGCAACTGTTGGATTATTTGGTGAGTGAGCCGGTGGTGAAGCAACTGATCGACGCTTCGGCATTGGAGGGAACGTCTGTCGGTTCGTTGCCGCACTTGGACACGGATTGGAATTCATTGCTGAGCGATTTGGAACCAGCGACGGAAGCGCTGCGGAAAATCTTTCTGCGCTGAACGAAAGCATGCCAAGGAACAGAGGAGGCCCGTGGCAGTGGCGCGTCACGGGACGGTGACGGCTTTTTCCTCGGGCGGTTGTTGGCCGGACAACGGCGCATGGCGCGAGCCAAGCGAAACGATCCACGCGGTGCCGAGAGTGACGACACCGCCGATGAGCGTGAACCACGGCCAGAAGACTTCGCCGCCGATGTGCTTTTCCCACCAGCCTTTGGTCGCATCGAATTTGGGCGGCCAATAGAGCGCATTCATCACGAGAAGAGAGACGGCCATGCCCCACAAGGCCGCGGTTGCTCCGAGACGTTTCCAGAACAGGGCGATCAATAAACTTCCCAGGAGCGCGCCACTCGTCAGGCCGCGCAGGGAAAATGCGGCGTTCAACACGAAGGGAACTTTGCGCGTGAGCCAGGCCACGGCGATCAGCGCAAGCGCCCAGAAAACCGTCGAGTTGCGGCTGAAGCGCAGGAAGAATTCCTCGTTGTGCTTCGGCAATAAGCGTTTCACGAAATCCATCGTCGAGACTGACGACAACGCGGTCAGGGCCGAGCTGATGCTCGACATCGCCGCGGAGAGGATGGCGACGATGAGGAAGCCGCGCAGCAGATGCGGGACTTCGGTCATCATGAAGATGGGAAAGATGAAGTCGTTGGACTTGATGCCGGGACTCGCTTCGGGCAGTGGAATTCGAAACGGGTGCGATTGATAAAAAACCCAGAGCAGCGCGCCAACGAGGAGAAAGATCAGGAACAGCGGAAAGATCACGATGGCGCTGAGCGCCAGGGCTTTTCGGCCGTCCGCGATATTTCGACACGCCAGCACGCGCTGCACGATTAACTGTTCCGCGCCGTGTGTGGACATCACGAGTGCCGTGCCGCCGAGGATGCCCATCCAGATATTGAACGGCGGGAAGAAAATGAAATCTTTCCATCGAACACCCTCTTTAGGGAAAGCGTTGAACCAGTGAAGCTTGCCTGCTTCCGCGGCCTTGGCGAAAGCGCCCGACCAGCCGCCCTCCACGAGGGTTGGGATGTAGCACAGCGCAAACAATCCGCCGATGAGAAACAGTCCGAACTGCACCGCGTCCGTCCAGATCACTGCCTTGACGCCGCCGATGTAGGTGTAGAGCAGGGACAGGCCGACGAAGAGCAGGATGGCGCCGAGGATTGGATCGAGAATTCCGCCGAAGCTCAGAAGTTTTTCACCGAGCATCAGGCGCACGGGAATGCACGCGACATAAACGCGCACGCCGGCGGCCATCGTTTCCATGATGAGGAAAATTGCGCCGGCGAAGCGCCGCACGGAAAGACCGAGGTGCGTTTCGAGAAGTTGGTAGGGCGAATAAATTTCTCCGCGAAAATAGTGCGGCACCATTACCACCGCGAGAATGATGCGCGCAATCACGTAGCCCACGATCATTTGAATGAACGTGATGTCGCCGCCGTAAGCGATCGCCGGGACGCCGATGATGGTGAGCGCGCTGGTTTCCGCCGCAACAATGGAGAAGCCGATGCCCCACCACGGAATGTTTTTGCTGCCGAGGAAGTAATCGCGCGTGTTGCGCTGGTCTTTGCCGAACCACACGCCGAGCGCGATGATTCCCACCAGATACCCGACGATGATCAGCCAATCGCCAGCATTGAAAAATTCCGGCATGTCGCGGACTGAATTACTGCGCGCGCCCGCGCCGCGCGAGAAGTTTCAGCGGAAGGGAAGGGGATGGGCGCTTCTAAAGGGACTGTTGCCCAAAATAGTGCGACGACGTGAAAGGTAAGGGCGCGTCGCTCCGCGCGCGCCGGGGCTGAGTCGGAAATCCCGTGGAGTCGGCAGTTTTTTCCCGGTCTCGGCGCGCGCGGAGCGACGCGCCCTTACCTCAACGGCTTGGGTGACGTGCCCTTGAACACTACTTACGGTTTCGCGCTGGCCGCGAGGAAGGGGAGGGCTTGCTCCTGCAACGCCAGATCGATAGCGGGCGGCACGTGAAGCTGTTGTTCGCCATCGAGCGACAGGCAATCCGCTTCGGAGAGGCGCAAGGACTTCGCTGACGAATAAATGAAACCGCGCACCGTTTTCTCGATGTAGTTCTGCAAGCCCTGGCGCAGCGGCAGCGAAAACATGGCGAGGCTCACGCCGTAAACGAGCGTGTGCCAGCCGCGCGCCCGGCCCTCTTCGATGGCTGACAGATAGCGTTGCACCAATCGCTGATCGCGCATGGGACGCAGCTTGCTCAATTGGCGCTGGCCCACGCGGCAGCTCGCCGGGGCAAACTTTCGCAGCGTCACATTTTGCGCCTGCTCTTGATCGAGCGCGAGCAACTCGATCAGTTGGCCGCGCGCGGCATGGCCAAACGCGCTGACGATGGCCGGCAGTTCGATCGGGACGAGGATCTGGGAGCGATAGGATTGGAGAAAGTTTCGTAGCGATGGCCGATCGGCAACGCGGCGGAGATCGAACGCGTCGGCCACGGTGCTGGCGACCGCCAGATCTTCCGCTGAGCCGAGTTGATCGAGCAACGGATGCACGTCGCCCAGCAATTCGGCGGGCGAACTCGGCGCACTGTTTGTTCCGGCTGTCATTGAATTCATTTCGACCACGCACAGGAATCCTGAACGTGGATTAGAGCGAGGCTACGTCGCGGCCCATGCACTGCAAACGGATTTATTTTTTGTGCGAAGGAAAAAAGGATTGACGCGGACGGGGCATTTTCTCGCTTGGTGCGAGATCCGTTATTTCCCTCAAACCACGCGCAAGCGGAGGCTCAGTAGGAACCCTGACTCGTGGCCGCCAGCCCTTTGACGATGGCCACGCCCGCGGATGTGCCGAGCCGTGTGGCGCCGGATTCAATCATCCCAAGCGCAATCTTTACGTCGCGAATGCCGCCGGACGCTTTCACGCCGAAGTCGGGGCCGACGCATTCGCGGAGGAGTTGCACGTCGTGGGTCGTGGCGCCGCTGGTGCTGAAGCCGGTCGAGGTCTTCACGAAGTGCGCGCCGGATTCGAGGACCAATTTGCACGCGTGAATTTTTTCCTCACGCGAGAGCAGACACGTTTCGATAATTACTTTCACCGTGCGCTCGTCCGCGGCTTCCACTACGTCGCGCAATTCGCGGAGCACGTAAGCATCATCGCCGTCCTTGAATCGCCCGAGGTTTATCACCACGTCAATTTCCTGCGCGCCCTCGTCGATGGCGGCTTCCACTTCGAGACGCTTCGCATCGGAGGTCATGGCGCCGAGCGGGAAGCCGACGGTGCAGGCGACCTTGACGCTGGATCCTTCCAGGAGCGCATAGGCCTGAGCCACGCGCGAGCCGTTCACGCACACGCTCCAGAAATGATGCGCGATGGCTTCGCGGCAAAGCTGCTCGATGTCCTGCGCCGTGGCGTCGGGTTTCAACAACGTGTGATCGATGTATCGCACAAGGGCCTGGGCGTTCAATGGCTCGGTCATACGGAGGGTTGTAGCAATTGAGCCGAAAGGCGCAAACGGAATGTGGCGAGGGAGGAGCATCGGTCATGTTGTTCGATCTCGAAACGAACGAGGCCAGGAACGTTCCCCGGCACGATGCTGCTTCATTCCTTTGTGCCGCGGCGCCTTTGTGGTAAACACCCCGCGCCATGAGTTTTTACGACAAGCTGAAGTTCAACTCGGATGGATTGATCCCGGCCATCGTGCAGGAGCAATCCACCGGGCGCGTGCTAATGATGGCGTGGATGAATCGCGCCTCGCTGGAGAAAACCGTCGAGAGCGGCAAGACGCACTTCTGG
Organism: Candidatus Limnocylindria bacterium; assembly: GCA_035489355.1. Lineage (GTDB taxonomy): Bacteria > Verrucomicrobiota > Verrucomicrobiia > Limisphaerales > SIBH01 > JANNGC01. The sequence continues at coordinate 774 of DATHKK010000644.1, read as the reverse complement.
AGCCGCTCACGCCAGAAGTTTTGGATGAAGGGCGAATCCAGCGGCCATACGCAGACGGTGAAAGACGTCGCGTTCGATTGCGATGGCGAAACGCTGCTCATTCAAGTTGAACAAATCGGCGCGGCGTGCCACGAGGGCTACCAGTCGTGCTTCTTCCGTTCCGTGGAAACGGACGGCGCGAATTTCAAGACGACGGAGCAACAACTCGAAACGCCGGAACAGATTTACGGGGAAAAGTGAACGCATGGCGTGAGCGCCGATGAAACAGCTCGGCGCGAGGTTTGGTGTTTGAAGGCTTGGAGTTTATCTGGAGCTTGGTGTTTGGAGCTTTTCCACCCACTTAAAGACTGAGATGCGCCCTCATCGCTCGTTCCGCGGAAATTTTTCTCGCAAAATAAATCAAAGGACGGCAAACACTCACGCTTCTTTTTCGGCCATGGCCATGAACGAACAGATCGTCATCCTCGATTTCGGCTCTCAGTACACGCAAGTGATTGCGCGGCGCATTCGCGAGTGCAGTGTTTATTCCACGATCCTGCGCTACGACACGCCCGCCAAAGAGATCGCCGCGCTCAAGCCCTCCGGCATCATTTTGTCCGGCGGGCCATCAAGCGTGTACGCCGAAGATGCGCCGTTGCCGGCGAAAGGCATTTTCGAACTCGGCGTGCCGATGCTCGGCATTTGTTACGGGCTGCAAGTGCTCGCGCAATTCATGGGCGGCAAGGTTGAGCGCGGACAGAAGCGCGAATACGGAAAGGGATTGCTCACCATCAA
>DATHKK010000643.1:0-6289 GCA_035489355.1 Candidatus Limnocylindria bacterium | reverse complement strand
GACGTTCGCCGGGGCCAGAACCACGCGCGGTGAATCGCCGTGGCCGCCGAACACCGCGATGTTCAAGTCGGACTGCTCGACGTTCGTCGGCATGCCGGTCGAAGGTCCGCCGCGCTGAACGTCCACCACGATGAGCGGCATCTCGGCCATGACCGCCCAGCCGATCGCTTCGGTCTTCAAAGAAATTCCAGGACCGCTCGATCCTGTTACCGCCACGCGCCCCGCGTAGCTCGCGCCGATCGCCATCGACACTGCGGCAATCTCATCTTCCGTCTGGATGAACGAGCCGCCGTACTTGGGCAGTTCGCGCCGCAGCAATTCCATGATGTCCGACCACGGTGTGATCGGATAACCCGCACCGAAGCGCACGCCTGCGGCGATCAGTCCATACGCCAGCGCTTCATTGCCGTTCATCACGACCTGATGGCCCGTCTTCTTCTGCGACTCAACAAATTGGAAAGTCTCAATGAGGTGGCCGAGCGAGTGGCCGTAGCCGGCATGAAATGCCGCCAGCGCGTTGTTCACCACGCTCTCGTCTTTGCCGGTGAAGCGTTCGCGAATCAGCTTTTCGAGCTTCGGCAAATTCAAGTCGAACATCTTGGCCACGAGGCCGAGCGCGAAAATGTTTTTGCCCTTGTCCTTCGCCGTGCCGCCAATGGCTTCGACGGTCAGCCCCGCGATCGGCACGCCGACATGATGATACTTCTCCTGCCACTCGGGTTTCGGCACCACGTGGTCCGAATCGTAGAGCACGATGCCGCCGTTCTTCACCGACGAGATGTGGTCTTCGTAAGAATGCTGGTAGAAGGCGAGCAGAACGTCCGCTTCATCACCCGCGCTCAAGACTTCGCCCGAGCCGATGCGCACCTGGAAAATCGAAGGGCCGCCCGAAATGGTGGACGGAATCGTCATGAAGGTCATGACCTCCTGCTCGCTGCGCCCCGCGAGACGGGCTAGGAAACCGCCGATGGCTTGAATTCCGTCCTGCGAATTGCCGGCGATACGGATAATCGCCTCAGATACGCGGGATATTTTCGGACCGCCCGCCGCAGTCAAAGTTGAATCACTCATTTCATTCATTCCGACGTTGAAAAGCACCCATTCAGACGAAAAGAAATCGCCCGCTTTCGGAGGCGATTTCGGGAGGCCGACGCTACCATTGACCGCCCGCCTGTCAAACGATTCTGCGGCGAACGGGGCGGGGAACTTAAGGTCGATACTTGCAGTGGTACCGATGGCTCACCTACACAACAGCCGCTTCGGAAACGGGATCAAAGAAAATGGCTTTGGTCAGATCGAAATGTAGCGCGACGCGCTCACTGATTCTTGGGATGTGACCCGTGTTGGTGCGAACGATGAATCGGTGCGCGCTTGTGTTGAAGTGGAGGTGCGTCTCAGGGCCGAGCAGTTCGATGAGTTCGACTGCGCGGGGAATCGTCTGTTCCTGCGCCGCTCCGTCGTGCCATGAAATGTGTTCCGGACGGAACCCAAGCACGACGGCTCCCTCGGTGAGTCGAGCGAGCTTTTCGCCCTGCTCGTTGGCCAGAATGAATTCCAGTCGTGAACCGTTCGTAGCGCCCGCCGGATTGTTTTCCTGAAACACCCATTGCCCGCCTGCGTGCGTGACGCGCCCTTGGAACAAATTCATGGGCGGAGAACCGATAAAACCGGCGACGAAGAGGTTGGCGGGCTGATGATACAACGTGAACGGCTCGGCAACCTGTTGAACGACGCCCTCGTTCATCACGACGATGCGTTGACCGAGCGTCATTGCTTCGGATTGATCGTGCGTGACGTAAAGCATCGTTGCGCCGAGCCGCTGGTGCAGGCGCGAGATTTCCGTGCGCATCTCGGTTCGCATGGGTGTGTCGAGATTCGAGAGCGGTTCGTCCAACAAGAACACTTTTGGTTGACGCGCGAGAGCGCGGCCGAGGGCGACACGTTGACGTTGCCCACCCGAAAGTGCGCGAGGGAAACGTTCGAGCAATGGCGCAATGCCGAGCATGGAAGCGGTTTCCTGCACGCGCGTTTTGATTTCAACGCTTGGGATCTTTCGCAACGTGAGTCCGAACGCCATGTTCTCGAACACCGTCATGTGCGGATAGAGCGCGTGATTCTGAAAGACCATCGCCACGTCCCGATCTTGCGGGGACACGGAGTTCATGGTCGTGCCATTGAAAGAGATTGTACCAGTGGTGGCTTCTTCCAGGCCGCCGATGAGTCGAAGCGTGGTGGTTTTGCCGCAACCGGAAGGTCCGACGAGCACGATGAGTTCTTTATTTGCGACGTGAAGGTTGAGGTTGCGGACCGCGTGAACTTCTTGCCCATTCTTTGGCCGGAACACTTTCCCGACGCTCTTCAGTTCCACGCTCGCCATGTCCATTTGCGGACGGAGCCGCCGGTTTGGGATTAAAGGGTCACAGTCGCGCAAGGCGTGTCTTGTGACGCGGCGCTGAGTGCCACATGGCCGGCGCCGATCCGATGCAGCCGTTCGCTCACGGTCCGGCAGGCGATCTCAGGACGATTGCAGTCGCCGCTCAGATGGCCGAGGAAAACTTGGCGCGTGTCCGCTGACACAATTTGTTCTGCGGCATCGGCGGCTGCGTCGTTGGAGAGATGGCCGTGCCGGCTGAGGATGCGTTGCTTGAGGCTCCAGGGTCGGCGCACGTCGTCCTGCAAAAGTTTCAAATCATGATTGGCTTCGAGCACGAGCACGTTGGAACTGCGGACGCGCTCGATCACGAGCTTCGTCGCGTGGCCAAGGTCGGTGAGGAACCCGATGCGTCCGGCCTGGGTGTGCAGGAGAAAGCCGACGGGATCGTAGGCATCATGCGGCACGCTGAAAGTGTCCACGCGCACGTCATTCACGTCGAAACTGGCGCCAGTGCTAAAAATGTTGCAGCGCACGGGTGCTTCGACGAGCAGTTCAATCGCTTCCTTGGTCAGGCGATTGCAATAGATGGGCACGTTCAGTTTGGTCGCGAGCACGGCGAGTCCCTGAATGTGATCGTGGTGCTCGTGTGTGATCAGAATGCCGGTGAGATTTTCTGGCGTGCGCGAAATGCTGAGCAGGCGATTGCGAATCTGGCGCGCGCTCAGCCCGGCATCGATGAGCAATCGCGCTTCGTCTGTTTCGAGATACGCGCAATTGCCGCTGGAGCCGCTGCCGAGAATCGTGAACTGAACTGCCACGCGCGTGACGTTAAGGATCAGTGGCGAAATGAAAATGAAAAATCGCCGCGCCGTTGATGATTGAATCGAAATGGGACTTGTCCCAAGAGTTCAGTGGAGGCGCGCACGGATTTCTATAGAAAATTTTCTCGCGAATCGCAGCGTGTTCTTCAGGAAAGCAGCGTTTGTGCCGAGTAGAACCTTGAGCAATTGGTAAACCGCAGTAGAATCGAACGCGATGGCACAGGGATTGTATTTATCACAAAGAATGGCGCTGGCCCAGGTGCTCGCGCCGCAGTTGCAGCAATCGTTGGCGCTCCTACAGGCGCCCACTCTCGAGCTGCAGGCCTTGGTTCAACAGGAGCTGGAACAAAATCCACTCCTGGAGGAATCGTCTGCCGTCGAAGTGGAACAGGACAAGTCCGACCGCGAGGGCGAAGGGACGCAATCGGAAGCCACCATTGCGGCTGATCCTTGCGAACCTCCGGCCGACACTACTTTCGATCCTGCGACGGAAAAGCCCACAAACGATCCAGTGGATGATTTTCAGGCGGAGTTCGAGCGGTTGACTCAATTGGACCAGGAATGGCGCGATCATTTTTCCGCGACCAACGTGGCGCAACGCAGCACCCAGGAAGATGAAGAGAAGCGCGAGTTCATGTTCAATTCACTCACGCAAGGCACTTCACTACAGGAGAATTTGATCGGGCAGGTTCGTCTGTCGGAGTTGAACAACGGCGAGATTTCGATCGCGGAGATGATCATCGGCAACATCGACGACTACGGTTATCTCAAGGCGACGGTGGAGGAATTGGCCGTGACCACGAGCGTCGAGCCGAAGCGCATCGAGAATGTGCTCAGCGTCATCCAGTCGTTTCATCCTCCGGGAGTGGGCGCGCGGGATTTGCGCGAGTGCCTGATGCTGCAACTGGAGCGCAAGAAATTGAAGCACACCCTCGAGTACAAGATCATCAGCGAATGCTTCGATGCCTTGAGCAAGCGGCGCATCCCGGAAATCGCGCGCGTGCTGGGCCGTGAACTGGATGAAATTCAGGACTCTCTGCAAATCATTGCCAACCTGGAGCCGCGTCCTGGCCGCCAGTTTCTGCCGGACAATGATATTTACGTGGTGCCGGAAGTTTTCGTGGTCAGAGGCGACGACGGCGAGTTCCAGGTCAGCACGAACAACGATCACATTCCGCACCTGCGCATCAGCAATCATTACAAGGATTTGATGGCGCAGGCGAATTCCTCAACGGAAGTGCGCAATTACATTCGGGAGAAAATCCGCGCCGGCAAATTCCTCATCAAGAGTTTGCACCAGCGGCAATCGACGATTCTGAACATTGGCAAAGAAATCGTGAAGCGGCAGCGCGAGTTCATGGAGAAAGGCCCGGCCTTTCTCAAACCGCTGACGATGGTGATGGTCGCGGAGGTCGTCGGTGTGCATGAAACCACGGTGAGCCGCGCCGTCTCGGGCAAGTACATGGAAACGCCGCATGGCGTGTTCGAGATGAAGTATTTCTTCACCTCCGGCCTTCAGACCGATGGCGGCGAGGCAATGTCGAACACAAGTGTGAAGGGCATCATCAACGAAATCTTCGCAGCAGAAAACACGACCAAGCCGCTTTCCGATCAGGAAGTCGTCAAGATGTTACAGGCCAAAGGGATTCAAATCGCCCGCCGCACAGTGGCCAAATACCGCATGGAACTGGGCATTCTGCCTTCGAATCTGCGGAAAGTTTACTGAGCTTTCCTCGCCGCGTGGCGCAGATGACAAATCGTTTACTTGCTGACGGCGTTGGTCTTGGCTACGTTGGGTTCATTTCCGCGCGCTTCTAGTGGCTCGTTGTGTTGTGACTGGATTTCACAAGTTACGATCGGCAGCGAGTTTGCTTTGCCCGCGTGAACCCGGAAATGTCACGAGATTGCAACCGGACTGGCTCAATGGGCGTCTTGGCTGCGATTCAATGATAAACTCAACGACCTGATGCAGTGCTTTTGTATCTGCTGGGAGCAGCGGCCCTCTCCGTGTGGGGCTGCCGTTGCCTGCTGTTTGCGTGAAGAACACACTTCTCGCGTGCCCCGCACACGTGGTTGGCTGACGGCTGCCTTCAACTGATCCATGAGTTCCTCAAAAAATGAAACAACTCTACACCATCCTTGTTGCCATTGTTATTGCCGGCTTCAGCAGCGCGCTGGCGCAGCCCGCGAATGATAATTTTGCCAACCGGTTTCTGCTCAACGGCCTTCTGGTGATCACTAATGGGACCACGGTGGGAGCCACAGTTGAAGCGGGTGAGCCGAGTATCAACAACGAAGGCGATCAAACGGTATGGTACGAATGGACGCCGCCCGTTCAGGTCCTGACTACGTTCCGCGCAGGCGGAAACGGGTATCGCACCCTGCTCGGCATTTATGAAGGAGATGCCGTGAACGCTTTGGGCGCCTGGGCCACGCCGGCGGCGGCAGCCGGTCAGACAAATGCAACGGTCACGTTCACTCCAATCGCGGGGCTGCCATACAAAATCAAGGTGGATCGCCGGAACACCGCGATAGCTGGAACATTCAGCCTCGTCATTTCGCAACAGGTCAGCGGACCGCTCGTGAGTTTCACTTCGCCTTTTAATGGCGAAACAGTCACCAATCCGGTGAACATCGCATTGGGGGCAACCGTTTCCACTCCGCTCGGCGGGACCGTGACCAACGTAAGTTTCTTTTACCAGGGCAACGTTTTGATCGGTTCAGACACGACCGGTCCCTACTCTTTTGTTTGGACGAACCCGGCGCCGGCCACCTACACGGTCACGGCGGTTGCCACGGATGACAGCGGAAGAGTGGGCACGAGCGCAATTACGGTTTTTGTGGTTCCCCCGGGTTATTTTTCCTATTTCCCGGTGTTCATTCAGGAAGTTTGGAAGTATCGCGACGATGGCAGCGATCAGGGCACGGCCTGGCGATTGCCTGCCTTTGATGACACCGCATGGGCCAGCGGCCCGGCCGAACTGGGCTATGGCGATGGCGACGAAGCGACTGTCGTCAGTTTTGGGCCTGATCCGAACAACAAGTTCGTCACGACTTACTTCCGGTGCGCTTTCATGATTACAGACGCCGAAAG
>DATHKK010000642.1:0-4405 GCA_035489355.1 Candidatus Limnocylindria bacterium | reverse complement strand
ATCCTCGAATCGCTGATATTGAACCCGTCGGGACTCACCGGGCAACACTCTGAGCGAAACGGCTTTCCAGATTCCTTCCTAGTGAGTATTCATAACTCGTGCCAGATACAGGAAGTGAGGGAGAAAAGATTTTGCACGGCATCGCCGTGTCTCCTGGCGTCTGTCGCGGAAAAATTCTCCTGCTCACCGATAGTCGCGTGGATTCGGTGCCGCGCCGCACGATTTCCGAAGAAGAAATTCCCGAGCAAATTGCCCGTCTCCAACAATCAGTCACCGAAACACGCCGCCAGTTGCACGCCGTGCAGGAGAGGGTCAACGCGGGCATGGGCGCGAAGGACGCGAGCATTTTCGACGCGCACTTGCTGGTGCTGGAAGACCCGACGCTGCTGGATGAGGTCAGCCGCTTCGTCACGGAGCAGAAGGTCAACATCGAGTACGCCTTTGCCCAGGTGGCGGAGAAGTACGCGCAAACGCTCGAGGCCATCGGCGATGAATATCTTCGCGAACGCGCCGCCGACATGCGCGACGTGACCGAGCGTCTGCTGCAAAATCTGATCGGCACTTACCAGGAACTGGATCTCAAGCATCTCAAGGAGCCGTATATCATCGTCGCTTACGATCTGGCTCCCTCGCGCACGGCGATGCTGGACAAGAAAAATGTTCTCGGCTTCGCCACGGACGTCGGCGGCAAAACTTCGCACACCGCGATCATGGCGCGGTCGTTGCGCATCCCTGCGGTCGTTGGCCTGGGCAAAGCGAGCGCCGAACTCAAGGATGGTCAGTACGCGCTGCTGGATGGTTATCACGGCCAGGTCATCATCAATCCCACGGACCAGACGCTGTTCGAGTACGGACAATTGGTGCGCCGGCAGGTCAGTCTGGAAGAAAAACTTCGCGACACGATCGATAAGCCTGCGGTGACCCTGGATGGTGTTCGGCTCACGCTGTCAGCGAACATCGAGCAGGCCGAAGATGCGGAGGCGGTGAAGGCCAGTGGCGCCGAGGGCGTGGGATTGTATCGCACCGAATATCTTTTCCTGAACTGCGCCACCCTTCCGACGGAAGATGAGCAGTATCAAGCCTACCGCGCGGTGGCGGCGGCGTTGAAGCCGGCGCCCGTCATCATCCGCACGCTCGATCTGGGCGGTGACAAATTCATGTCGCACCTGAACGTGCCCAAGGAGATGAATCCGTTCCTCGGGTATCGCGCGATTCGTTTCTGTTTGCAGGAGAAGGAAGTTTTTCGCGCGCAACTCCGCGCCATTCTTCGAGCCAGCGCCGAGGGCAACATCAAGATCATGTATCCCATGATCTCGTGCCTCGACGAACTCGTGCAGGCCAATGCGCTCCTCGACACGTATCGCGATGAACTGCGCAAGGAAGGCGTGCCGTTCGACGAGAAGATGGAAGTCGGCGTGATGATTGAGATTCCTTCCGCGGCGCTGACCGCGGAGGCGCTGGCCAAACGCGTGCAGTTCTTCAGCATCGGCACGAATGATTTGATTCAGTACACGCTCGCCGTGGATCGGTTGAACGAGAAGATCGCGCATCTCTACGAGCCGACGAACCCGTCGATCCTGCGATTGATCAAAATGACGACGGACGCGGCGCACGCGGCGGGCATCTGGGTTGGCGTATGCGGAGAAATGGCGGGCGATCCGCTGATGATTCCCTTGCTGCTCGGATTGGGCGTGGATGAATTGAGCGCTGCGCCGCAAGCCGTGCCGCAGATCAAGTATCTGCTCCGGCGCGTGAAGATGAGCGAGGCGAAGGAGATTGCGGCGGCGGCGCTGAATTCGGAATCGAGCACGGAGATCATGGACCGTTCCCAGCAATTGGTGCGGTCAGTTGCGCCCAGCTTATTTGAGCAATAGAATAGCGCGCAAAGGAGGGCTTGAGGGAAAATGAAAATACTGATCCTGGCTGCCGGATACGCCACACGACTTTATCCACTTACGCTCACGCGGCCCAAACCGTTGCTCGACGTGGCGGGCAAGCCGATGATCGAACACGTCATCGACAACATCGCGCCCATTCCCGGCATCGACCGCGTGTTCGTCGTAACCAACGCGAAATTTGCGAATCAGTTTCAGGCGTGGGCGGATGGCTATCGCGCGCGTAAGGCGAAGCTGAATTTCACAATCATCAACGATGGAACAACGGATGACTCGAACAAGCTCGGTGCCATCGGCGATCTGAACCTGGTGCTCGAGCGCGAGAAAGTTGACGACGATCTGATCGTGGTCGCCGGTGACAACCTGTTCAGCCAAAGCCTCGACGAGTTTGGAAAATTCTGCCGGAGCAAGGATGCTCCCGTCCTTGCCGTTTATGACGTTGGGAACCTGGAGGAGATCAAAAAGTACAACGCCATCACGATGGACAACGACGGGCGTATTACGTTCTTCGAGGAGAAACCGAAGCAGCCGCAAAGCACGCTCACGGGCATCGCGCTTTACTATTATCCCAAATCATCGCTGCCGCTGATCCGCCAGTACATCGCCGAAGGAAACAATCCCGACCAGCCGGGGCGGCTCGTGCAATGGTTGTATCCGCGCACGCCGTTCTACACGTGGCACGTGCCGGGCCTCTGGTTCGACATTGGCTCGAAGGAAACGCTGGATGAGGCCAACCGAATCTTCGCTGACTTGAAAGCTCCCGCTGCGCGTTGAAACGCTGGGCTATTGTTCCGGACACGCTGCGATCGAATTCCCGAAAACGAGAACTGCTCGTTACGGTTTCACCGCGAGACCATTCGGCTTCGTCGCCGGCTTGCCGGTGAGTTCCACAAGATCCTGGAGAATTCTCCGCGCTTCATCCAATCCGACGCTGTCCATAGTCGGCAAACCCGACTCATCCACAGGTTCGTCTGACTCGGCGTGGGGCGACGCGGCTTTCGCGACATCGTTCGTGGCCTTGCTCTTCGCGGTTGCCACAGTGTTGGTCTTCGGGTCAGGCAGTCCCGGCAGCTCCGCATTCTTGAGCGTGATCTCGTAAGTCTTGTAGCTCGGCTGTGGCCGCGTTCGCAGGGCTTTCTTGCGTGCTTTGTCACGCGCCTCGTTTTCGCGCTTCTCCTGCCAGCGCTCCGCCTCGTTCATGGAAACGCTCTTCTCGTCCCTGGCTTTCTTATAGCGCTCGATTTCTTCCTGGATGTAAGCGAAATCTTTGTCCTTCTCCACACGCGCTTCCGAACGCTTGCGCAATTCCGGCAGCACCGGCGGGATGATGTTCACGGGTTCGTATTTGGCGCTTTCCACCGTATCCCAGGGCATCGCATTCGGCAGCGCGGCTTCGCCGGCCTCCATGTGATTGTTCACGGACGGCAGAATGATGTCCGGCACCACGCCCTTGAGCTGCGTCGAGGAGCCGCTCGCACGATAGAATTTGCGGATGGTGATTTTCAACGAACCGAGTTCGTCCGGCGTGCGCAAAAGCTGCCCGACTTTTAACAACGTCTGCACCGTGCCTTTGCCGTGCGTGGAAGAATCGCCCACCACCAGCGCGCGTCCGTAGTCCTGCAATGCGCCCGCGAGAATCTCCGACGCCGACGCGCTGAACCGGCTCGTCATCACCACGAGCGGGCCGTCATACAAAGTGTCCGAATCGGTGTCGCGATCCACCGAGATCTGGCCGTCGGAACCTTTGACCTGGACCACCGGACCTTCCTTGATGAAAAGACCTGTGAGGTTAATCGCTTCTTCTAGTGAGCCGCCACCGTTGCGACGCAAATCGAGAATCACGCCTGCGACCTTTTCCTCTTTGAGTTTCGTCAAGAGCTTGGCCACGTCGGCTGTGGTGCTCTTGCGGTTGGCGCCGCGATTTTCGAGGTCAGCGTAAAACGAAGGCAAGTCAATGATGCCAATGCGCAAAGCCGAGTGGCCGTTTTCGGCGGGCAACTCCAGCAACCTCGCTTTGGCTTCCTGATCTTCAAGTTTGATTTCGTCGCGCACCAGCGACACGACTTTGCGCGCGGAAGGATCGGCGGCGTCCACCGGAATCACCGTCAGCCGAACCGTGGTGCCTTTTTCACCGCGAATCAGGTCCACGACTTTGTTCAGCTTCCAGCCGATGACATTCACCATCTCATTTGTGCCTTGGCCGACGGCGATGATTTTGTCGTTCGGCTTGAGCTGGCCGCTCTTGCGCGCCGGGCCTTCTTTTAACTCCTCGATCTTGCAATACTCGTCTTCTGCCCGCAGCAACGCGCCAATGCCGAAGAGCGAAAGCCTCATGCTGATGTTGAAGTTGTCCTGCAACGGCTTGCCCATGTAATCCGAGTGCGGGTCGTAAACGTGCGCCAGCGAATCGAGATAAATTTGCAGCACGTCGTCGCTCTCGAATTCCTGCAGCGCTTTGAGCTGGCGGGTGTAGCGGCGCGTCAGATTGGTCTGAATCGTTGCCGTCTGCT
>DATHKK010000641.1:0-2049 GCA_035489355.1 Candidatus Limnocylindria bacterium | reverse complement strand
CGATTTCTCTGGCGCGTTCTTCATCCTGCTCGGTTTTTGCCCGCAGCCAATTGGCGCGCTTACCTTCGCCCATTTCGCCGCGCAAGATAAAATCAGTGCCCCAACATCGGGAGTGGAGTTGCGCGCGGACTTTGCGGACCTGCTCCGCGTTATAGGTGCCGGTCAATCCGAATTCCTGCATCGCCGGCGCCGCGATTTGGTTCGGGTGCAGCGCGAGCAATTCTTTGGCGAGACGCTCAAGGCCATGCGCGTGGCTGATGTATTGCAGGAAGTAAATCAGTTCGCGGTCTTGCGGATCGTTCAACACCGAGCAGCGCTTGGCGACAAGGTTCGCCATCAGTCCACGATTCAATTCCGGGCTTGAGCAATACCGCTCCTGGCGAAATTGGCTGCCCGCCTCTGCGTGGCGAGTGCTGCTCATTCGTCGCCCTTCTTTTTGGCGTCTCGAAGAATCGCTCCGAACACTTCGATGCAACAGTTGATCTCGTCGCGCGTCATATTCGGCACGGCCTTGCTGTAGCCGAGAGCTTTGTGCGTGATGGCGTGCCGGTTTGTCCCCGGCTTCAACGTTTGGAGCTGATTCCAGACAGCGAAGAGTTGCTTGCGCAGTTGTGGCAGCACCGTTGCGGCCGGCGGTGCATTGAGCACATACGTTTTCGTCGGCGCGGCTGTCGCTCCTTCGCCAAGGTGTTCGTCGAGAAACTTTTTGACGCGCCGGATCTCGCCAGCCGCTTCCGGTCGCGTCGCCGCTTCGTCGCTGATTGTCATGCCAGTTTCGCGTGCGACGCGGCGTGCCTGGCTAACTTGCTTTTGCGCGGAGATGGCTTCGGTGGTGACACGGTTGAACTCGCGCGAGGATTCAACCGTCTCGCGGTCCATGATGTTCTCCCGCGTGACGTGTTGAAACTTTGTCTTGAGCGTTCGGAAAAGCACTTTCGGGAATTCGTTGTGCGCCTCAGCTTTGGCAGCTTCTTCCAAATAGGCGTCGTCGATTTGCAGTGGGTGAACATCGAGTGCGAGCGGGACCGCCTGCGGGTTCTTGTCGCTGAGGTCGGTAATGACGAGAAATTCCGGCGTGTCCACATTCCAATGGCAGCGCACGATTTGATGTTGAAGCTCTGAGGTGACAGCGCTGCGGTAGGTGTACGCCTTGCGGCCAAACCGAAACGTGATGCCGTTGGTGGTGACACGCCGATCCGCTATATGGTTCGCCAGTTTGGCACGCGACTCGGGACCAAACTTGCGCGGGGGATCGTTCGGGTCGCGCAGTATTTCCAGCGCTTGATCCGGTGACATCTCTCGGATGATGTCTCCGTTCTGAATCTCGGCGTTGTAGCGTTCGCAGATGCGTGCGAACTCTTCTTCCCACTGCTCGAAAGAAAAGAACACGCCTTCAGGATTGCCGCCGCGTTCGATGAGTAGTTTGGCTTTGCGTGTATGCTCAGGGCAATCGTGGCGCTCCTCGCGTCCGCAGTAGCCCGGCAGCTTTTCCATGAAACACTGGAGCGCACCGCCGACACGCTCAACGGGTTTGGAGCGCGCGTGGATGGCGTGAATGAAGCGCGTGCCCAGACGTTCAAGTCCGTACTCCACCTGTCCCCAAGGCAACGCCGTGGACCCGTGGATCAATTTCGATTCCTTCCAGATGCCACGCTCGAAAAGCCAGATGTCCGGCCAGGCCCAGTTTTCGCCAACGCGCGTCATCAGGCTGCGGATCACACGCGAGTTGTAATTGCGATCCGGCTGAAGTGAGTACTCCAGCACGCGCAGAGTGCGTGCGTCGATCACGACGAGGCATTGCCCGCGCGTCAGCGCGTACTCACCCTTCTCATTCTTGATCCAAAAATACACTGGCCACGTGAAGTCATCCGCGCAGAAGCATTCGTACGGTTTAACGCGGCTCCAATCGCGTTTGAGATAGGCGAGAGAGTTTTCTTTGTGCAGTCCGCCAAGGACGCGCGGTGTCAACATTTTCACGAGCGGTGTCAGCGCCTCGCGCAAGCGTTGCGGCACACCGGATTTGTCCGACGGCGCTACGCACATGTATTC
>DATHKK010000640.1:0-2520 GCA_035489355.1 Candidatus Limnocylindria bacterium | reverse complement strand
CAACATCCGCAGCGCCGCGGCGGACGGGACGAACAACTTCTGGGGCGCGGGCGGTAACAGCGGCACTTATTACTTCGGCTTCGATGCCGCGGCCACGACGATCCAGGGATCGAGCGCGAACACCCGTGTGCTGAACATCCTGAACGGCAGTCTTTTCTTTTCCAGCGGGGCCGGCACGCGCGGCATTTTTGGCTTTGCCAATCCAAGACTTCCCGCCACTGCGACGGCGACGACGAACATCATCACCACCGGCGCGACTTCCAGCCCTTATGCGTTCTCGATCAATACCGCCGGCACCGTGGCCTACATCGCGGATGACAGTGTTCCTGCTTCCAACGGCGGCCTTCAAAAGTGGACCAACTCAGGAACCGCGTGGGTCTTTTCGTATCTCGTCAACACCACCGCCGTGCGCGGACTCGTCGTGGAGTGGAGCGGCGTCGATCCAATTCTCTACGCGACCACGACGACGAACAGCATCATCAGCGTCACGGACACGAACGCCGGATCTCCGGCCACGCTGCTCGTCCAAGGCATCACCAGTACGGCCTTCCGCGGCATCGCCTTTACGCCGCAATTCGTCCCCACGGCCTTGGGCATCGCGACACCGCCCGCTTCGCTGACGGTCTGCGAGCGATATCCCGCGACGTTCAATGTCGTGGCGACGGGCGACGCGCCGCTTTCTTATCAATGGCGTTTCAATGGTGGGGACATTGGCGGCGCCACGAGCGACAGCTACACGATTGCCGGCGTCTCGACGAGCAACGCGGGCGACTACGACGTTGTGGTCTCCAATACCAGCGGCTCGGTCACCAGCGCGGTCGCGACGTTGACGGTGCAAACCACTTTCGCCGGATTCGCCAACAAAGGTCTGGTCGGCGTCGGCCGCGTGTCGGCGAACAGTTTTGATTTGCTCGGCGCGGGCGTGGACACATTGGGCGGCATTTTCTCCGCCATGTTTTTCGATCAAGCGTCTCTGGCGCAGAATGGCGACACTTATTCCGGCACTCTCTATGCGTTGCCAGATCGCGGTTTCGGTGATGGCGCGCAAGATTATCATCCGCGTGTCCAAACGATGAGCCTGTCCATCACGCCTTATTACGGCAGCGCGCCCACGAACCAAACGCAGATCGTCTTCGCGCCGGTGGCGACCACGCTGTTCACTTACGGCGGCACAAACTTCACGGGCTACGATCCAGATGACCTGACGATCACGAATTTCCCGCAGTCCAGTCCGGGCAGCCTCGGCCAGGGCAAGCGCAGCTTCGACGCGGAAGGAATCGTGCGCACGGCCGATGGCGGGTTTTTCGTCAGCGATGAATATGGCCCGATGATTGCGCGCTTCGATGCGAGCGGCGTGCTGCAATACACGCTCTTTCCGCCGGAGGGTTTGTTGCCGCGGCGCGGCCCTTATCCGAGCGCGAATGTTTTCACCGGCACGAACAATCCAAACTCAGGCCGACGCAGCAATCGCGGTTTCGAAGGGTTGACGTTGATGCCCGATGGCAAACGTCTGGCGACCGCCCTGCAAAGCCCGGCCATGCAAGACGGCGGCGCCAATAATCCGAGCCGCAACACGCGCCTGCTCATCTTCGACATTGATTCGGCCTCGCCGACTTTCGGGCGCGCGATTGCGGAATACGTTTATCAACTGACGCTTAACGGAGCGACGGCCACGAATCGCCACACCCCGTTGAGCGAACTGCTCGCCATCAACAATGATCAATTCCTTGTCCTTGAACGCGATGGTATCGGCCTCGGTGTCCTGCCGGCCGCCACGCCCATTTACAAACGCGTGAACGTCCTGAGCACGCGCGGTGCAACGAACATCATCAACACGGGCTATGATCTGGAAGTCGGAGCTCCGGGTGCGGCGGCGTTGCCGCTGGGGACGTTGCCCGCCGGCATCAGCGCGGCACAGCGCTTCGATCTCGTGGACATCATCGACACGAACCAGCTCGTGAAGTTCGGGCTGAATATCAGCACGAATCAGGACCAGAACACCATCGGCGAGAAGTGGGAAGGTCTCGCGTTGATTCCGCTGAGCGATCCGAGTTTCCCGAATGACTACCTGCAACGATTTCAAAGCAACCACCGTGATTCACAACGGCGTCGCCGTGGGGACGAATGACATCACCATCGACAACATGCTGCTTGCCTATCGCGTCACCATCGGTGAGGGCTGCGGCACGACGAATCCGCCGGTCAATGTGCCGCCGACCATCGCCATCGTCGCACCGACAAATGCAACGCTGTCCGCACCGGCCACCGTGACGCTGACCGCTTCCGCCTATGATCAGGATGGACTGGTGACGAACGTGAACTTTTATCTGGGAGGCGCCTTTGTCGGCAGCGACACCACGTTCCCGTTCCAATATACCACGACCGGCGTTGCCGCCGGCAGCTACGACTTCACCGCGATCGCGTTGGATCAGAACGGCGCGAGCGCCACGAGTGCAGTGAAGACCGTGGTTGTCACCGTCGCGAACCTTTCGCCGACGGTGGCGATCACGAGTCCCGCCA
>DATHKK010000639.1:0-2363 GCA_035489355.1 Candidatus Limnocylindria bacterium | reverse complement strand
CGCCGCAACCGTTCATCGCGAATTCCATCGGGCATCACAAGGAATGGGTGCAAGCGATCAAGACCGGTGGCACGCCGACGTGTCACTTCGGCTATTCCGGTCCGCTCACGGAAACCGCCTTGCTCGGCAACGTCGCTTATCGGGTCGGCCAACGGCTGGAATGGGACGCAGAACATCTGCGCGCGCCGAATTGTCCGGAAGCGGATCGACTGATCCAACATCACTACCGTTCAGGCTGGAAGCTGTAGCGCAGGTCGGGGCCGGAACTTTTTGGTTGCGACCAAGTTCAATAGAACTATGAGCACGGCGTCCAACTCTGGACAGCCGTGTTTAAGCTTTAACCACTCAACAAAGGAACCATGACACTCACCCGTTTATTCCTCGCAGCTACTCTGGCCATGTCGTTCGCCGGGACGATGGCGCGCGCGCAGGAAACCAATTCGTATCCCAAGTCGAATCTGGAATTATTCGAAGCGATGACGAGTGTGGTCATCATCCGTGGCACTGATGAAGCAGGCGTCGTGATCGGCAAAATCGGCGGCGTCACTCTTCGTTGCCGCGAGTCGCGCGATCCCGGAACGAACCGCCGCGAGTCCGGCGTCATCGTGACGGTGACGCAGGTGGAGGGTTTGGAAGACACGACGGTGGTGGACTACGATGAGCTGGATGGATTGATTCGCGGCATCAACTACATCAGCAACGTGGACTGGTCGGTCACGTCGTTGAGCCATTTCGAAGCGGGTTTCACCACGCGGTCGGGATTCAAAGTGGCAAGTTTCAGCAGCCGGCGCAGCGGAACCATCGAAGCCTTTGCCTTGAGCAACCGGCTGATCCGGAGCCGCTCCGCGCTCACGATGGCGCAACTGGCGCAGTTGCGCGTGTACCTCGAACAAGCGAAGGCCAAGCTCGATGTAGTTCAAAAGGCAAAGTAGTCGGGGGGTGAAAGAAAAAGGCGCGGTGACTGCACCGCGCCAAACCTTTTATAAATCTGCCCGTTCAACTCTTCTTGATGTCGTAGCAGAAAATCAAATCCTGGTCGCGCAAGTAGAGCTTGCCGTTGCTGATCACAGGATGCGTCCAGATGCGGCCCTGCGGATTCCGGATCTTGGTTTGGGGATCGAGCTTGAAGCGGCCATGTTCCTGCCAGCCTTTCGGCGATGCTTCGACGAGAGCCACGGTTCCGCTGCCTTCTTCGATGCAGTAAAGCATGCCGTCCGCGTAGCCCACGGCGCCCTTGCCGAAGGCGCGATGATTCCAGACTTCCTCGCCGGTCGTGAAATTCTGGCAAGTCCAGCCAGCATCGGCGTGGCCGTAAATGTAATCGCCCACGAGAATCACGCCGCCGTGATGGTTCTTCATCACTTTGTTCTCGAACACCGTCGTGACTTCGTTATTCGCACCGATCTTGATTTCTTTGCAACCCACTCCATAGCCGGAGGTCACGTAAACAATACTATCGCGCACGATGGGCGTGGGAATGACTGCCGTCTTGCCGGGCCACGGGGCTTTCCAGAGAACTTTCCCGTCTTTCGCGCTGACACCGACGATGCTCTGCATGGTGAGCTGAATGTATTGAGGTGTGCCGTTGATCCTGGCTGGGACGAGAGACGAATACTGCGCGCCATCCGTGAACTCGGTGGAACGCCACACCACGTCGCCCGTCTTCTTGTTCAGCGCCGCGATGGCGCCCTCGGAACCACCAGGAGTGCAGAGGACGTGATTGCCATCCGCCAACACCGACTCGGTGTAACCCCAGCCCGGAACTTTTCCCCCGAGCGAAGTCATTTCCTTCTGCCAGATCAATTTTCCATCGGCGACATTCACGCAGGCCAGATTTCCCTTGCCGCTCATGGAGTAAACGCGATCGCCGTCCACGGCCGGAGTGCCGCGCGGACCGCCGCCCCATTTGTTTTCGAGAACGCCGCCCAGTGACGCGACCCAAAGTTCTGTGCCGGTGTTGGCGTCCAGCGCGAGGAGGACTTCCGCGTTGTCCCGCGTGCCGAGCGTGAACAGTTTCCCGTTCGCAATCGCCGGCCCGGAATAACCATTGCCGCCATTCTCATAAAGCCAGACGCGCTTGGGGCCGCCCTCGGGCCAGGAATTGAGCAGCCCGATTTCTTTCGACAGATCGTCGCGATTCGGCCCGCGCCATTGCGGCCAGTCGAAGTTCGCCGCGAAGGTGGAAGTAACCAGTGAGGCAATGGTGATGATGACGGCAAGTTGATGATTCATAAATGGATTCCCAGTTGACGCGTATTCAGGGGATCAAAGACGCGGGCGCAAGCCGTAAATTCAGCCGGAACGGAAGCTCAAGCCGGCGTGTTTTTCAAAATGCGTTGGATGGCCAAGAGCAATTCATCCAG
>DATHKK010000638.1:0-7025 GCA_035489355.1 Candidatus Limnocylindria bacterium | reverse complement strand
GTCCCGGCCCATCGCGTTGACGATTCCGGGGCGCTTTTTTCACACGGTGCGCGGCCAATCCCGGCAAACCTCGTTAGAGCAGTTGCGCGAGTTGGGCCAGTTGTTCCTGCGGAGCGCGATGGTCGTGGGCGACTTGTATTTGCGCATCTGTGGGCACGTGCGCAGCTATGATTTGGATGCGGACGAAGTGGCGCAAGTGCTCCGGGAAGCGGGTTTTCCGGCGTCGCGCATCAGTGAAATCTGCCGGGTGTCGTTCGCGCCTGCGCACATCTACACCGAGTTCATGTGCAGCGGGATGAGCTTTCGAGTGGCGCTGACGAAAACGCGGATGTATTACGAGGCGCGTCGGGGCGACCGCCGGGTCAAGCGGCGCAAGTTGCGCCGGGCATCGGCTCGGGTCATTCGGTTGCTGGGCGACGCGGGCGGCGGGCCTTGGGAATACCGGGCCAAAAATTACGTGCTTTCGGTGGTAGCAACGGAACACAACAAACATTGTGCGTATTATTATCATTGGCAAGGTTTGCTGAATTACCTCGTCGCCCATGCTTAGTAACTCGCCACGGTTCTTCACACGCTGACATGGCGCTTCAATTTAAAGATTACTACGAGGTCCTCGGTGTCGCGCGCGGCGCGAGCGAGGATGAAATTCGCAAAGCGTTCCGAAAACTTGCGCGCCAATACCATCCGGACGTCGCCAAAGACAAAAAGACGGCGGAGGAAAAATTCAAGGAGGTCAACGAAGCCTACGAAGTCCTCAGCGATCCAGAGAAGCGCAAGAAGTACGACCAACTGGGACCGAACTGGAAGCAAGGCGCTGACTTTCGCACGCCGCCGGGCTGGCAGAACATGCGCGGTCAAAGGCCCGGCGCCGGCGGCCGGGCGGCCCCGGATTTCGAAACCCATTTCGGCGGCACGGGGTTCAGCGACTTCTTTGAATCGTTGTTTGGCGGCAAGCGCGGCGGCGGATTCCAAGGATTTGCGGATGATGAGGAATCCGCCGAACGCGGACGCGACGTTGAAGGCGACATCATGGTCACGTTGGACGAGGCGCTGCGCGGCTCCGTGCGGGCGGTCAGTGTCCAGCGTCCGGTGCCGTGCGCGCAGTGCGGCGGCAGCGGTGTGCGTGGTCAGCATGTTTGCAATGTGTGCGGCGGAAGCGGACGGGTCAGCCGCGCCGACACGTACCAGGTCCGCATTCCCGCCGGCGTGACTGATGGCCAGCGGCTGCGCATCGCGGGCCGCGGCGAGTCTGGCATGGGCGGCGGCGTGGCGGGCGATTTGTTTTTGCGCGTGCGGCTGGCCAAGCATCCAGATTTTGCCGTGGAGAATCGCAATCTCGTCCATGAAACCGAACTGGCGCCATGGGAAGCGGTGCTGGGCGCGCAAATTTCCGTCCCCACACTCGATGGCTCGGTGAACATCAAGGTCCCGCCCGGCACGCAGAATGGGCAGCGTTTGCGCGTCCGTGGTCGTGGCTTGCCGGAACGCGGTGGCGCGGCGCGCGGCGATTTGCTCGTCACCGTTCGCATCGAAGTTCCCCGGGAACTTAGCGAAAAAGAGCGCGAGTTGTGGCAGCAAATGGCCCGCGAATCGCACTTCAACCCGAGGAGTTGATCCACCACGTGCTTGTGCGCGGGCGATTTGCCGCGTATTCAAAACGCGAAACATGAGTATTCGTTTTGCAAAGAAAGCTTTCGCCGCCGCCCTGCTCTGCTGTCTGGGCTTCACGATGGCGCTGCGCGGCGCCGAGGATTCCGCCGATGCGCTTTCCGCTTTGATCGAACTGCTTGGCTCCAACGACGATCCCCAGTTTCAACTCGATGTTCTGAAAGGCATGAGCGACGGATTGAAGGGCCGGCGCGAAGTGAAAATGCCGACGGGCTGGGAGAAGGTCGCGGACAAGCTCGGCAAGAGTCCCAACGCGCAAGTGCGTGAACTGAGCCAATCATTGTCCGTGACGTTCGGCAGCGCTTCGGCGCTGGCGGCCTTGCGCGACACGCTGGCAAATCCGAACGCCGGCGTCGCCGCCCGCAGCAACGCACTCACTTCCCTGCTTCAGGCGAAAGACGCGCAACTCCCGGCCACACTGCAACGGCTGCTTAACGATTCGCTCATGCGTGCGAGCGCGCTGCGCGGGCTGGCGGCGTACGACGATGCGAAGACGTCCGCCGCGATTCTCGAAATGTATCCATCGCTCAGCGCTATGGAGAAAAAGGACGCGCTCAACACGCTTGCCTCGCGCGCCGTGTACGCGCGGGCGTTGCTCGACGCGGTTGGAGTAAAGAAGATTGCCGCGCAGGATTTAACGGCGGACCTGGTGCGACAGCTTCGGAATCTGAAGGACACGCAGATCAATGAGCAGGTGGAAAAAAACTGGGGCGTGTCGCGTGAAACGGAAGCCGACAAGTTGGCCGAGATTGCGCGGTTCAAGAAATTGATTACCACAAAAGGCTACGGCGATCCGCGCCGCGGCCGCGCCGTGTTTGCGCGCACGTGCCAGCAATGTCACACGCTGTTCGGCGAAGGCGGCAAAGTCGCGCCGGACATCACGGGATCGAATCGTGCGGACTTGGATTACATTCTGCACAACGCTGTTGATCCGAACGCAGTCATTCCAAATGACTACCGCACCTCGAACATCGAGACGAAAGACGAACGCACCATCACCGGCATTGTCACCAAACAGGATGACAACGCGCTCACGGTGGTGACAGCGAACGAGACACTGGTGGTGCCACGGAATGAATTGCAATCGGTGTCGCAAACGGAACTCTCGATGATGCCGGAAGGTTTGCTGCAAGCGATCACCGAGGATGAAGTGCGCGCCTTGCTGGCTTATCTGCGTAGCCCGGCGCAAGTGCCTTTGCCTGCGGACGCAAAATGATTTTTCGGTCTCCTGCCCTTTGATGAATCTCACTTATCACCGACTCGACCTGCGTCTTACGCACCGGTGGACCGTCGCGAGCAGCCTCGCGCAAGGTGGGAAAAATATTTATCCAACTGTCTTCGTCGCGTTGCGGGACGCGGATGGCGTGATCGGTTTCGGCGAAGCCGCGCCGTCGAATCGCTACCACGAAACCGCCGATACTTGCGCGGAGTTTCTGGCGCGCATCGATGCGGCGCGCCTGTCGTTCGACGATCTCAGAGGCAGCATGGCTTACATCGAATCACTCGCGCCGGGAAATTATTCGCCCAAGGGCGCGATCAACATCGCGTTGCTCGATGGCGCGGCAAAGAAGGCACATGAGCCACTTCACCAGTTTCTCGGACTGGGTTTTGCGGAAGACAAACACGTGACGTCGTTCACCATCGGCCTCGATACGGCGGACGTGATTCGCCTTAAGGTGCAGGAGGCCGCGGCGCTTCCGATTCTGAAATTGAAAGTCGGCGGACCCGACGATGCGGAGAATCTCGCGGCCGTCCGCGAGATCGCTCCGAACAAAAAAATCCGTGTGGATGCTAATGAGGCGTGGACGACGAAGGAGCAGGCGCTCGAACGGATTGAATGGCTCGCGCGCGATCCGCAGATCGAATTCATTGAGCAGCCCATGCCGACGAAGGCCAGGGCCGCGGATTTCACGTGGCTGAAAGAGCGTTCGCCCCTGCCAATCATGGCCGACGAATCGTATCTGAATGCGAACGATCTTCCGCGCTGCGCCGATTGTTTTCACGCCGTGAACGTGAAGCTGTGCAAGACCGGCGGCATCACGCGCGGTTTCGAAGCGCTCGCGGCAGCGCGCAAAGCAGGCTTGAAGACGATGCTCGGCTGCATGATTGAATCGAGCGTCCTCACCAGCGCCGGCGCGCACCTGGCGGAACTGACCGACTGGCTGGATCTCGATGGAAATCTTTTGATCACCAACGATCCATTTGCGGGCGTGACTTCGGAAAATGGAGTGATGTCATTCGCGGCGGCGGCAGAGCCATTCGGACTGCGCGTGCGCCCGCGGTAGAGCAACTCTCGTTATCGGCGGTCGCTATCCAATGGTTTAGCTTTGAGCCGAAAATATTTTTCGCATCTCGAAACAACGAATCGTTGTCACCCTCCGAACGCCTGCTTAGAGTCCGCCCACATTAATGAAGAAGGTTTTGGTCATCGACGACACTCCCGAGATTCGAATGATTATCGAGGAGACGTTGAACATGTTTGGTTTTGAAACCGTTCTCGCCGAAGACGGCGAGAGCGGCATCGTGGCCGCGAAGCAGCACACCCCCGACTTGATCATTTGCGACGTCAACATGCCGAAGCTCGACGGGTTCGGCACGCTGGCGCAACTGCGCGAGAACGAAAGCACGGCGACCATCCCGTTCATGTTTCTCTCGGGTGCGGTCGAACGGCCGAACGTGCGCCGCGGCATGGAAATGGGCGCAGACGATTACATCACCAAACCTTTCACGCCTTCGGAGTTGCTCGCCGCGGTCAACGCTCGTCTGGAAAAGGTCGCGGAAATCGAGCGCAAGTCGGAAAAGAAACTCGATGAATTGCGCGGCAAGATGACGCTGGCCCTGCCGCATGAGTTGCGCACGCCACTCAACGGCATCATGGGCCTCGCTTCGATCCTGATCGATGATTACCAGAAGTTGAAACCGGAACAGGTGCTGGAATCGGCGCGCTACATCCACGTCTCCGCCGAACGCTTGCATCGCCTGATCGAGAATTTTCTCGCTTACGCTCAGATCGAACTCATGGCGAAAGACGCGAAATCGATCCTCGCCACGGCGAGCACCAGCTTTACTCCAACGGCGCCGTTGATCACCGAGCGCGCGCAAGCCGTCGCGGAACGTTGGAAGCGCGGGACCGATCTGCGCCTCGAGGTTCGCGCCTGTACCATTCCAGTTATCGCGGACAATTTTCAAAAAGTGGTCGAAGAACTCGTGGACAATGCCTTCAAGTTTTCCGAGCCGGAAACGCCGGTGCGAATTGTCTCGGGCGCGCTCGGGCAGACGTTTTCGTTGAACATCATCAACACCGGGCGCGGCATGACGCCGGAACAGATCGCGGGTATCGCGCCTCATGCGCAGTTCGAGCGCGAGAAGTACGAGCAACAAGGCGCGGGGCTGGGACTCGTGATTGCTAAGCGGTTGACGGAGTTGAACGGCGGCACCTTTTCCATCACGAGCACGCCGGGGAGGGAGACGCGCGTCACAATCACCTTCCCTGCCCCATCGGCGGCACAGAAACGGTAGGGACCAAGTTCAGTTGGCGAAGCGGACGATGATTTCCGTGGCGCCGGCGGGCACAGAGACTTCCGAGACTTTTCCGCCGGGCCATCGCACGGAAACATGCATAGATTGGGCGCGCGGGCCGAGCACAGTCACGGCACTGTCTTGCGAAAGAAAACCTGATCCGGCGTGAATCTCATGCGCCGGACCCAATCCGTCGGTGTACTTCATGCGCATGACCGCGCCAATGCCGTCAAGATTTCCCGGCGGACCCTGAAGCCGCACGCGCAAGCCTGGCTTGGCGTTCTCGTTGCGAAATAATTTCGTCTCGCCGCCGTTCTGCGCCACAGCCAGATCGATTCGTCCGTCGCCATTGAAATCAGCCACGGCGCAACCACGTTGCTCGCCCCAGACCGCGACGCCGCTTTCTTCGGCGGTCATCGGAGTAAAGCGCGCCTTTCCGTCATTCCGCAGCCACAAGCCGCGCCCGGCGTCGAGACGCGGAACGTCGTGACGTGTCGCGAAAAAATTCTGCGCGAGAAAAATATCCTCCGCGCCATCACCATCTGCGTCCGCCACGCTGATGCCGAAGACGGGCGCCCATTGCGCCTCGCGTGGCAACGGCACGGCCTCGAAATGATCGCCGCGATTCAGGAAGAGGATCGAAGCCAGTGTTGTTGCCTGAAGCTCCTGCACCGCGCCAAGGCGATCGGCGAACATTTCGCTGACGCTCGCGTTCCGAAACGAAGCATGCGTCCGAAATCGGCCGCGCAGAAACGGCATGGCAGGCGCCAGCACTGTCAGGTTTTCGCGCGGCACAACTTTGTTCAAAGCAGAATCAAAGTGCGCTTCGACTCCGTGGACGTCGCCGTCGCCGTTCAGGTCCCCGTAGTAAAGCCGCAACGGTTCCTTCGGCGTGACGCTGTAGGCTCCGTTCGATCCCCAATTCCCGGCAATGATGTCGAGCCGCCCATCGCCGTCCATGTCGCCAGTGGTCACGCTGTTCCACCAACCGGTGAACGAATCCAGTTTCAGTTCCGCCGTCGCGTCACGCAGTTTGCCGTTGAAATTTTTCAGCACGCGCACCGGCCCCCATTCACAAGCGAGAATCAATTCGGGAAAACCATCGTCATTTAAATCGCTCAAGACGGCGCTGCTGACCAGGCCGGCGTTTTGGAGCGCGCGCGAATTGTCCGCGTCCAGAACCAGCTTGCCTTGGTCGCTACGAAATATCTGAGAGGCCACGGACTCAGGGTAACGACCCCGACTGATGCGTCCGCCGATAAACACTTCCAACGCGCCATCGGCGTCGATGTCCGCGACAGCGATGGCCGCCGGCGAACCCGCTACGTTCGCGGCTTGCGTCACCACGGTTGCGCCTGCGGACCCGCTGAAGACCGACAACAAGGACGCCGAGCCGCCGCTTTCGTAGTTCGCGCGCGCCATCAGCACGGAGCGTTTGCCGCCGCTCACCCAACCGGCGAGGCCGAGCAAATCATCACTCGCCACATCTTTCACTTCGCGCCTGACGAAGGTCCCCTTCCCTGCCGAATTGAAAATGCTCAACGCGCCGCCACGACCGCTGCCGACGACGAGTTCGTCATGACCATCACCATCGAGATCGATCCAGACGATGCCCGGGCCAAGCTGGCTGAACTTCCGCGGCAACAACGGTTGTCGCGCAAAGTCATCGAACAATTCCTCATGATGTCGGTGTGCGAGCAATGAACTGACATCCTTGAACAGCGGCGCACTTGCGACCTTTGGTTTGAGAAGACTGGCGACCGGCTGCGCGCTACTTTCATCGATTTCGTAAACACGATTGGGAAGCGCGTCGTGGATCACGCTGCGCGTTCCATTCC
>DATHKK010000637.1:0-4802 GCA_035489355.1 Candidatus Limnocylindria bacterium | reverse complement strand
CAGGCGCTTACACGTTTCTGTTCGGTGCGGAGAATGGAACCCATTCACCGGCTTATGACGTGGTCGTGGTCACGGTGGGGCCGTCGCTGCGCATCAACATCGCGCGGAGCGGAACGAATCTGACCTTCAACTGGCGCGGCGGCGCGCCGCCGTTTCGATTGGAGAGGGCCACTTCATTCGCGCCGACAAACTGGAGCACGGTGCTCACGACTAATGGGACCAACGCCACGCAGCCATTGAATGCGAACGCGTCCTTCTTCCGCGTGCTGGGGCAGTAAACGTGCCGCCGCTTGCCGGCACAGGTAGCACAGGCAACCTGCCTGTGCCGCCGGGCTACCAGCCCGGCGGAACGAGAACGATGCCACTATCTTGATCGAACGCTGATTCGCAAGCGGACGCTCTCGCCATTCCACTGGGCAGGTTGCCCAGCGGAACGGGCTGGTAGCCCGTTCCACCCGAGATGCGGCGCCGGACGCACGTTAAGCCGGTTTCACTTCGATGAATTGCCGGGTGATTTGGCCCTCCTTCGCGCGGCACAGAAAATATCCCTTCTCCAAAGTCTTGTCGTGGTTGCCACGCGCGATGGAACAACACTTGTCCGTGGTGAAAACCGTGCCGCCCACTTTGCGTTCCGTGAAGCCGTGAAAATGTCCGTTGAAGACGGCAACGACATTGAAATCGCGGAAACGTTCCAGCAGGTCATCGGTGTTCGCGGGGCGATAAGTCGTATTCGGGCCAAGCGGAAAGTGAGTGAAGATGACCGTGGGTTGTTTGCGATCCAGCTTCGGCATGTTGTCGTCCACCCAGCGGAGGGTCGCGGGCTGAATGTTTGTCTTCTCGTATTTTTTCCCTTCGCTGGAATCGAGCCCCACGAACTGCCAGTCGCGATGCTCGAAATGGTAATTCAGTGAGCGCGGAAACGCCTGCTCCCACGGAGCGCGATCCGTCGGCCCGGCGTAATCGTGATTGCCGATGACAGCGTGAAACGGAATTCCGAACCCACGCAGCACATCGCGCATGCCGCCCAGCTCGGCGGTCGTTCCATTATCGGCGAGATCGCCGACAACCAGGCACAGCTCAGGCAATGGCCGATGCACGCGGACGCTGACGGTGACTTGTTCGAAAAACTCCGAGCATTTCGGGCTGGAATAATGCGAGTCGTTTATCTCGATGAAAGTGAACTCGCCGCCGCGCCCGTTGCCGCGATGGGTCGCGCAGCCGGGCCACAGTCCCATCGCCAGCGTCGCCGCAGCGGAACTGCGCAACCAATCGCGACGGGACAACCGGCGTTCGGTGATGATATTCATGGATAAACTTTGTAGTGGTGCGTGGGAAATTCAACGGAGAAGTGTCAACGTGCTGGCAGTTTTCAACTGGCAGAGCGCGCTGAGTTCAGCACGCTCCCATCGTCCGCGATCACGCATTGGTCCCCGCCAGTTCTCTTTCCGTCTTCAATCGCAACTGCCCGCACGCCGCATCGATGTCGTGGCCCTTCTCGCGGCGCAGCGTCGCCGTGACGCCCTGCGCTTCGAGCGCCGCCAGAAACGCCTCCTGTGCTGCCTCCGTCGGACGCACCCACGGCAGGCCCTCCACTTTGTTGTAAGGAATCAAATTCACCTTGGCGTGCAATCGTTTGGCGATTTGTGCGAGCGGTTTGATCTGATCCAGTCCATCGTTCACCCCGGCGATGAGGATGTATTCGAGCGTAATCATGCGCCCCTTGCGCTCCTCGTAATACTCACAGGCTGCGGTCAGTTCCTTGAGCGGAAACTTGCGGTTCACCGGCATGATCTGCGCACGCACGTCATCGGTCGCGCCGTGGAGCGAAATCGCGAGACGGAATTGAAACGGCTCGTCGGCAAGCTGGCGAATCTTCGGCGCGAGGCCGCTCGTCGAGATCGTGATCTTTCGCGCGCCAATCCCCCCACCCCACGGCGCATTCAGGATACGCAGCGCCGCGAGCAGGTTGTCGTAGTTCGCCAGCGGCTCGCCCATGCCCATGATGACAAGGTTGTCAATAAGACGGTTCGTGGTTCGTGGCTCGTGGTTCGTGGCAGAGGCCTGTGAACCTTCGCCCTCGGAAGCTGGACTCTGCGTTGCGTTCCATCGCTCGATCGCCAAAACTTGATCGACAATTTCCTCCGCGCCGAGATTGCGCTTCCAACCTTCCAACCCGCTCGCGCAGAACTTGCAGCCATACGCGCAGCCCACCTGCGTCGAAACACAGAGCGTGTGCCGATCGGCGCGATCGCCGTAAAGCGCGGGATTGGCCGGAATCAAAACGCTTTCGATGAAAGTGCCGTCGCGTAATTTCCAAAGAAACTTTTGTGTCGTGTCACTCGATCCCTGTTTGCGAACGAGTTCAAGCGTCGTGAAGGAAAATTCCGCCGCCAGTTTCTCGCGCAATGGCTTCGGCAGATTCGTCATCGCATCCCACGCCGTGACGCGACGCTGGTAAATCCAGTTCAGCACCTGATCGACGCGATAAGCCGGCTCGCCCCATTCCTTGAATCGGGCGGCCAGACCCTCACGCGTCAGTGATTTGATGTCCGTCACAAAGGGAATTTACGGTAACGAGCAGTGAACGAAAGGAAGCATTTGAGACGAGAACCAAGAAACATATGCCCCCGCTCAAGTGCCGCGGCCCTCGCACCGCTAGTATGGCAGCGCCGTCTTTACCACGGTGACTACATGAAGCCGCTCTGGTCGTTCATTGCACGTTCGACAGAGCGGCTTTCCTGTTTCTACGAGCATCCTATTTGTCCGCGTTCGCTCGCAAATCGAGCGCTACGAGTTTCTTCTGCCCTCGCGCGTAAACAAATCCATCCGCGACCGCGGGGTAACTGCGCGTGTTGCGTCCGAGCACCTAGGCGCGAGAAATGACTTTGAATTCCTTCGGATCAGCCTTCGCAAGCAGCAACTCACCGGTGTCGGTCAGCACAAGAAGTTGGTCGCCGCATTTCACGATGGTTCCAGAGCCAAATTTGGGCTGCTCCCACATCATTTTGCCGGTTGCGAGTTCAATGCAACGCAGAGCGGGACCGCTGTTTTCCCACGCATGGCCGTGGAACCCATACGCGTATCCGTCGCGAATGATCGGAGCGGCGTAGTGCGAGGAAAGCGACTTATCGTTATGCCACAGGACCTGAGGTTTGTTTTCGATGACGCGAATCAGTTGCGCGCCAAGTTTGTACCAGCCAGTGAGGAACACGGTGTTGGAATCCACGAGGATGGGCGTCGCGGCGTACAAGTTTCCGGAAGTTTGCCGCGGCGTATTGAGGCTCCAGAATTCACGGCCGCTTTCCGGATCGAGGCTGCGCAAGGCTGAGCGCGTCACCACGACCAGTTGTTGCCTGCCGCCAATGTTGGCCAGGAAGGGAGAAGCGCCGCTCGCTTTGTCATCCGACACCTGCCAGAGCGTTTTGCCACTATCCACGGCGAAGGCCACGACGCCGGCGTTGGTGGCGCCGACCGGAAGAATCACCGCGTTATCCGTGACCAGCGGAGACGCGACGCAACCGTGCCACGTCGCGCTGCTCTTGAACTCGCCCTTCGCATGGCGCGACCAAAGTTTGGTTCCCGTTTTCGCATCGAGGCAAACCAGGTATCCGTCGGTATTATGAACAAAGACTCTGCCGTTCCTGATCGTGGGCGTTGGACGCGGGCCGCTGTCCAGGTAAGCGCCGTCCTGAAACTTCATCGCGTGTGGAAAATTCCAGAGAGCCTTGCCCGTGTTCGCATCGAGGCAATCAACGATAAGTTCTCCGCCGCGGCGATGGGCAATAACGAGCCGGCCGTCACTCACGACGGGACTGGAATAGCCTTCACCGATCTCAACACTCCAGGCAACGCGAGGGCCTTCCTTCGGCCATTTATCAGCAAGGGCTGGCCCGGCGTAAACAGCGTCGCTCGTTGGACCAAGCAGTTGCGGCCAATCAGAACCGTGGCTTCCCGATTGAAAGCAAAGGATGGTCGCAACCAACAATAAGGCTTGGCGATGACCGGAGGCCATATCGCGACAGTCGCAAACCGATGAACTCCCGACAACGACTGAAACGTAAAAGAAAACTACGCCGGAGCTGGCAGGAAGGAAGGTCGCAGCGGCGCAGAAACTTCATCCGCGTGATACGAGCTGCGCACCATCGGCCCGCTCGCTACGTGAACAAATCCCATCTCCTCGGCGCGGCGTTTGTATTCCGCAAACTTGTCCGGGTGGACGAACTCGACCACGGGCAAATGTTTCAGCGTCGGCTGCAGATATTGTCCC
Organism: Candidatus Limnocylindria bacterium; assembly: GCA_035489355.1. Taxonomy (GTDB): domain Bacteria; phylum Verrucomicrobiota; class Verrucomicrobiia; order Limisphaerales; family SIBH01; genus JANNGC01. Next base: position 535 of record DATHKK010000637.1, on the reverse strand, counting down.
AGCGTAAGGATGTCGCAGCGCGCGGTGCGCAAATCTTCCATCGCGGTGAAGAGTTCCGCCTCAGTTTCTCCAAGCCCCAGCATCACGCCTGACTTGGTGAATACGCGCTCACCGCGTTTCTCTTTCACTTTCCGCAGCACACTCAGCGAGCGATCGTATGTGGCGCGGGAGCGAACACTGGGCGTGAGGCGCCGCACTGTTTCGAGGTTGTGATTAAAAATCTCCGGCTCCGCAGAAAGCACCGCGTCCAGCGACGAATCCTTTTCCAGAAAATCCGGCACGAGCACTTCGATGACGATGCCGGGATTCAGCACGCGCACCGATTCAATGGTCTGCCGAAAATGTTCCGCGCCGCCGTCCGCCAGATCGTCTCGAGCCACGGCGGTGATGACGACGTGCTTGAGTTTCATCCGCCGCGTGGCTTCGGCGACGCGTTGCGGCTCGTCAGTCTCGAGTGCGAAAGGTTTCGCCGTGCTCACCGCACAAAAGCCGCACGCCCGCGTGCAACGATCGCCCGCGATCATGAACGTCGCCG
>DATHKK010000636.1:0-4464 GCA_035489355.1 Candidatus Limnocylindria bacterium | reverse complement strand
GCAGTATCGCGTGTCGCTACAATACAACTTTTTGTTCTTGTCGTTCTTGCGGAGAGGCGCACCTTTGCGCACGTGAAATCAGTCCCCAAAACCCAGGGACTCAGTAGGAATCCGAGCTCCGCGAAGCTTTCCGTCTGCATTGCCTGCGTTTTGCTTTTGATTGGCGCGAACATCGCGTCCGGTGCCGACAAACTTTCCGATCAGCCAGCCGCAAAGTCAGAGGTAACCAACAAGGTCGAGAATTTCAAACAGCCGACAACGTTCGCCGAATTGCTGGCGCTTCCGCCGGCGCAGTTGGAGAAAGTCGATATTGCGGTGCTGAATCTTCTGTGCGCTGAAGGACTGCACGGCTCGGACGACATCGACTTGAAACTGCTTCTCGGACGACTCGAGGCGTTGGCGGAGCATGTCGCGCAAGAAACCAAGCGCAATCAGCACCTGTTCGACGAACATCCCGCGAAGTTCAAAAACTCGGTGCCGTATTTCCGCATGGCGATGCTTGCCACGGTGCTCGTCCAGGACTTGCGGATTCAGTACAACCCGGAGCGCGAGAAGCAGCTTGAGAACGGGCACAAGCTGAAGTCACCGGAAGATGAGGACAAATTCTTCAGCGATTCCAAAGACGTTTTCCTTCACGGGTTACTCGACGGGAAACATTACGGGACGTGCGCGTCGATGCCGTTTCTTTACGTCGCTGTCGCTCGGCGGCTGGGCTATCCGGTGACGCTCGCCACGACCGCATCGCACTTCTACGTTCGCTACGAGGAAGGGAATGGAAAACACCTGAACGTCGAAGCAACCGAGCACCGCGCGTTCATCACGCCATCCGACGACGAGTACAAGAATCCATGGGACTTGAAGGTGAGCGCGGAAGAAATCAGCGGGCTGGGTCATTTGCGGCCACTCAGCAACAAGGAGATTCTCGGCCACTCGCTGCTCACGCGCGCGACTGTGCTGCGCAGCATGAAGCAGCACGACAAGCAGGCGGAACTTTGGGCGACCGCTAAGAAGTACCTTCCCGATACGCCGATGTGGGGTGGCATCGCTCATGACATGCGCCGGCATGCGCTTTGGGACGAAGTTTCATCGCTTCATATTCCGCGTGGCGCTGGATACGCGTACTTTCAGGACAGAAAGGTGCGGCTTCATTTCCTGATTCTGCGCAGCGCAGACACGGCGGCGGTGGAGAAGACCGTGAAAGACTTCGTGAAAGAGCTGGCCGAGTATGTGAAAGGCTTTGTTGAGCCGCGTGACAACGAACTCATCGAACAGCCGCGAGAGCCGCAGCAGCAACTCGTGCTTCGCTACACCGCGCCGTCCGGCAAACAGGTGAAGATTCCCGCTGATTTTCTGCCGCCATTCGAACGCGGTGCGATTCCGGCACCGCTCGGCGCGCGAGTCGCGGAAAAGAAACTCGAAGATGAGGATTCCATCCTCACCGAGTTCTGGAAGTTCTACGACGAAATGAATCTCACGAAGCAGCAAGCCAGACATCAAAGGATGGTGCAGCGCGGAACCGGGCCGGTGCTCATCGCGCGTGAGCGCGTCCCGCAGGAGTGCTGGGATTCGATTCCGCCGCAGCTTCAACTCCGGTTGGGCGGCGTGCATGACGAAGACGAAATCGTGAAAGAGATGTGGGCTTTCCAGCGCGAGCACGCGATGCGGCAAGAAGCCGAACAAAGACAGGAACGTGAAACCGCGCGGGAGCAAGCGATGAGAGCTTTGCGGCAGAACGGAATCTCGCCGCCGCCACGACGGGGCTATCAGCCTCAACCGCTGCCGGGCGAAGTCAGCGCGTTCAACAAACGGGAAAGCAAGCTGCCAGAAATGTTTTGGGAGTGGGTTTCACCGGAAGCCGAACGCCGCTTGTCTGCGGGAGATGTTTGGATGCTCCAACAGCACGTGAAGAATCTCCAAGTGTCCAAAGCTGGAAAAGAAATGCGCGAGCAGATGCGAGAAGCTGAAACGCCAAAGCTGATGCACTTCGAACTCGTGCCCTCGTCGCTCTTGCCCCGCGATGCAGGAGCGCAAGAAATTACTCCGACTCGGCCGTTGACACCGCAGCCGCCGCAGCCAATAACTCCGTCACCCAACCAGAAAGGAAAGCCATGAAAACATTTCGCACAGTTGGTTTCGCCATCGCCGCCACAATCATTGTCGCCGCCGACGCTAACGCTGGCCGATGGCTCTCGCGTGACCCGATTGAAGAAGGCGCGGGATTCGTTCAACGCGACCCAGTTGATTCAATCAAGCTCATCGTCAAAGACTAAGATGTGGAACGTCACAGCCGCCACCTTGATCCGAAGTCCTACGCCTACCGCAACGAACCAAATCTATACGTGTTCGTGCGAAACAACGCTGTTAACGAATGGGATTATCTCGGAATGGTTGTTCGCGGTTGGCCATTTGCCGGGGAGGCGGAGAACAGGTCGAGCGCAACAATCACCATACAGGGCGACTGGACGGCGGGCGGAGTTGACATGGTCGGGACGCACGACTTGCCACCCGGAGCAACAATGGCAAGTGAGAGAAGTAGAGGCGCCACCGCAATAGTCGATAGTGACTTTCTCATCTCGGCGACTGCGACGGTTTACAACAGTTCGAAATGCATCGTCATCGCCAGACTCCCTGCAAAAATCGGCGTCGGAACGCTTGTTGTCCGTGATTGCGCGTGCCGGATCGGCGGCAAGGGAATCTACTATTCCGGCGGCAGCGAAGCTCCTCGATAGCTCTGAATGCAGCCGACAAGGACGGCCGTCGTAGTCTTCGCTTTTGCGTTGGCTTGTCTCTTAACAATCGTTGCGTGCGGCAAACAACCCATCGAGAAAAGAATTGCGAAGACGCATGGGCTGGTTCTGCCGAATTCGGCTCGTAATTTTCAGCACTCCACTTCGGGCCGATTCTTGGACCGTGGTGCCCTTTCAATGTTTGAAATAAGCGCCGCAGACCTCCCGACATTCGTTTCCCAACTCAAAATCAATTCACGAACCGCGCCTGTGGTCACTGCTGGAGATCCCTGTATCAACGGTTGGAATGTTTGGCCGCAGAATTCGAGGACTTTTGTGCCGGGCAACGCCGCCTTCAGTCATTTGCGGAAGACCTGGACCGGAGATGCGAAGCCAGTGGAGATGCTGAGTTGCGCGTCACCGGCTGGGGATTGGCTTCACGTCGAAATCTGGACCGTCGGGCAAACAAATGTCATCAAAGTCTATACCGACTGGAACTGAATCGCGTCTTCAGGCATGGGTGCCGATCCATCAAAAATGTGCGCTGTGGCTGCTGGTTTGCCTCGCCGCGTCTGCTATTTGTGTTCCGCTTGGAATTCGTGGGTATCTGCTTCGCACAGATTACGCACCGGGATTCAGTCCAAAAACATTTCGAGAGATTAAGCCGAGCGAGACTTTTTCAATCGTGCTCGAACGGCTCGGTGCGCCGGTGCAAATTGCGATCATCTCCCAACGAAATGACGACAGCCGTTTTTCGCCGCAATATTCGACAGACGTGTCGGTGCTACGGAAGTTCGCTGACGACCCTTCGATTCTGCTCATCATGCGTTACAGCAAACCGACGGCGCTTGGCGGCAGTTATCACGCGTACGAAGTTTGGGTTTCGAACGGCAAATCCAAGAAACCCGCGCTTACAATTACTGGGACTGAGTTCAGGCGCGGCACTCACTTGAGCGCGTTTTGCGAGGGCCTGCTCAAGGCGGTGAACGAATACGCCAAGGGCAAGTTCGACGGCGACGACGTGCGAGGGAGAGTGGCGCGAGCAAATGCGGGAAGGCGAAACGCCGAAGCTGATGAACTTCCAACTCGTGCCCTCGTCCGTTCTGCCCAGCGACGCGGCCGCCCAAGAAATTGTTCCAATTGCACCGTTGACACCGCAGTCGCCGCAGCAAATAACTCCGTTAGCCAACCAGAAAGGAAATCCATGAAGCCACTTCGGAAGGTTGTTCTCACCATCACCGCCACAATCATCATCGCTGCCGATGCAAACGCTGGCCGCTGGCTTTCACGCGATCCGATTGAAGAAGGTGCCGGCTTCGTTCAGCGTGACCCGACGCCGGAAGTGAAGTTCCTTCTGCCGCAGCAGCGCAATGAACCGAATCTTTACGCGTTCGTTCGAAACAATCCGGTGAACTCAATCGACCTGCTCGGATTGTGCGGAAGTAAGTGCGGTGTGAAATCTTTCAAGGCAATCTCCGACCGCTGGTATGTTCGGCCAACTTTCATCGCGCTGCATTTTCACGTGACAGCCAAATTGAAGAAAGACAAAGACCACAGTCCGTCGTGCTGTAAGCTGATTCAATTCGTCCAAGACGGCACCACGTTGAACGGAAAAATTCTTTCGGCAAGCGGTGGTCAACCGACGGACGGAAAGTTACACATTGACCGCAATCCGTACATCGATGACGACATCAACAATTCATCCAACTACGATCGGTTTAAGGACTACGACACGGAT
>DATHKK010000635.1:0-5536 GCA_035489355.1 Candidatus Limnocylindria bacterium | reverse complement strand
GGCTCGCGGCTCAACGCTTCAACAGCCTTCACGCGTCGTCCAATGTCGGAAGATTTAATCTGGGTCAGGGCTAACCACATTCCACCTAGAATGTCGGCGGAATGGGGTGGGGAGTTAACTGGCCAGCACCAGCCACTGGGCTTGCAATTGCGGCTGAATTCCCGCCGCCAAAGACGTGTGGACGGGCGGAGCGGAAGAACGGTAGCATTGCGGACATGCGCACTCTCATTTGTCTCGTCTTCATCGCGACTGCTTTGGGACTTCACGCTCAAGGTCAAGTATTCTTCGGCCCGGAAAGAGGTTTCTATGCTGGCGATCTTCCCAACCGCAGCAATGCTCCGGTCGTTTTCCATGCATCGATTGGCGGATTCAACCGGCCCGGGCTTGTGAAGATGCAGTTGATTGGACGAAACGCCGGGACGGTGGAGGATGTCATCCTTTTCGTCGCGCCTGTCACCCGGCGCAACGGCCTCATCAAAGTCGAATTCCCTTTTGGCGGCCGATTCGTCGGGCGCCACAATAGCGAACACAATTCAATCGTTGGACACTTCTCCGGCTTCGCGCACGGAAGCCGGCCTAACATCCCGCGGCAGCGTTTTGAAATGGCTTCGCTCACCAACGTAATGGACGTCGGCAACTTCAACATTCAAGCGTGGCGAAGATGAGAAAGCAAACAGCGTTCTTCATATAGGTCTTTGGTCTGAGTGCGATTAACGAAGAGATCGAACCGTTTTTTGTCGGTGGTGCCTGGTTCGTCGCATCTTCCTTCTTGGAAACCCTGTCCGTGCTAACCTGAGCCGGCTTCCACGAGTCACGGAGTGGCGTTAAGAGAGTAGCCCACGGCGTGAGCCGTGGGCACGAGGCAGGGAGGAGTGAGCTGCGGAGCAGCGGCAGAACATCGTCCGCTCCGTTCTGCCCCTTTGGGCTTGCTCGTAACTCGACGTGTCACCCACGGCTTACGCGGTGAGCTACTTTCGCCGGTCGTCATTGGCTGCTCAAAAAGCCAGATGCGCCCTGTCAGGTAAACGGGCAAGCTTGTCATTTGACCACCTCTTGTCGCTTCCCTACAGTCGCGCTCCGTTTTTGATTATGAACGTGCTGATCTGCGACCCGATTTCGCCCAAAGGCATTGCGCTTTTCCAATCGCGCCCGGAATTCAAAGTCACCGTGCTCGAAAAACCGCTCAAAGAAGCGGAGTTGCTACTTATCGTGAAGGACGTCGAGGCCATGGTGGTGCGTTCGGAAACGAAGGTGACGCGCAAGGTCATCGAGGCCGCGCCGAAACTCCGCGTCGTGGGGCGCGCCGGCGTAGGCATCGACAACGTGGATGTGGACGCCGCCACCGAACGCGGCGTGGTGGTAATGAACACGCCCGGCGGCAACACTGTGACGACCGCGGAGCTGGCGTTTTTTTTGCTCGGTTCGCTCGCGCGGCACGTCGCGCCCGCCGCGAAGTCGATGACCGAAGGGAAATGGGACCGCAAATTGTTTTCCGGCGTGGAGATTCACGGCAAGACGCTCGGCGTGCTCGGCATGGGACGCATCGGCGGCGAAGTTGCCAAGCGCGCGCTGGCGTTCGGGATGCGCGTGCTGGCTTATGATCCATTTCTCACCGAAGCGCGAGCGAAGCAACTGGGCGTCGAACTCGTGCCTGACCTCGATTCCATTTATCGTGCGGCGGATTTCATCACGGTTCACATGCCGGTGACGGATCAAACGCGCGGGATGTTGAACGCCGATGCGTTCGCGAAAATGAAACCGGGCGTGCGCATCGTGAACGCGGCGCGCGGGGAAATCATTGAGGAGAAGGATTTAATTGCAGCGCTGGAGTCGAAGAAGATCGCGGGTGCGGCTTTGGACGTTTTTTCGGAGGAGCCGTTGCCGGCGGAGCATCCGTTGCGCAAGTTGCCCAACGTCGTTCTCACGCCGCATCTCGGCGCGAGCACGAAGGAAGCGCAGGAGAAGTGTGGCATCGAAGTGGCGGAAATCATCGCGGCGTACCTGCTCACGGGCGAAGTGCGCAACGCGGTGAACTTGCCGTTCATTGACGCGAAGACTTACGAGCAGGTGCAGCCGTATCTCGTGCTGGGCGAGAAGCTCGGGAAGTTGTTGAGTCAATTGGCGCCCGCGAATGTCGAATGCGTGCGCATCACTTACGGCGGCGCGGCGAAGTCGTTGCCGAACATTGATCCGATCACGCGCGCGATTCTGCTCGGGCTGATGCACGCGGGGGCGATCAAGGATTTGAACAGCGTGAATGTGCGCAATGCGGCGACGGCGGCGGGCATCACGGTGGAAGAAAAGCGCAGCGACGAGCCGGTGACGTTCAACGAGTGGCTGCACGTGGCGGTGTTTTCGCCGAATGGCGAAAAGGTGTCGGCGGGCGGGACGTTCTTCGGTTCGCCGAATAATCCGCGCATCGTGCGGGTGTTCAGTTTGCCGGTGGAAATTGTCCCGAGCGGCGTGGTGTTCATGATGAACAACAAAGACCGACCGGGCATCGTCGGTTACATCGGTTCGCTCATGGGCAAGCACGGCGTGAACATCGCGAGCATGAGCTTGAGCCGCGATGCGGTTGGTGGCCAGGCGTTCACGGTGTTGAACTTGGACAGTGTGCCGCCGCCAGCCTTGCTGGATGAATTGGCGAAGGACAAAGACATCAGCAACGTGCGGGTGGTGAAGTTGTAGCGTGCTGCTGGTTTGCAACGGCAGAAGAAGCGTGAATCGTCCGCGGTGTCATTTAATCTGCCGGCAGGACTCATCGAAGTATTTGAAAATGAGAACGAAGATAATTTGTTTCGCGCTGGCGCTGTTGAGCGCAGTGCTCTGCGCCCCATCATTCGCCGCGGAAGATTTCGCCGTCGGCCCCATCATCGCCAAAGGCGAAGGCTTGGAGATTCGGCGCAGCCAGTTGGACGACGCGTTCATTGCGTTTCGCGCCAACCTCGCCGCGCGCGGGCAATCCATCGCCGAGAGCAAACGCGAAGGCGCCGAGGCGCAGTTGCTGGATCGCATGATCGTCACGCAGTTGCTCGTGAACAAAGCGACAGCCACCGACAAGGAGAACGCCAAAACGAACACTGTGAAATTTCTCGCGGACTCGCGCCGTATGGCGAACTCGGACGAGGACTTCGTGCGTCACTTGAAGTCGCTCGGCATGACGCAGGTCCAGTTCACCAATCGCGTGACCGAGCAGGCGGTGTCCGAGGAAGTCATCATGCGCGAAGTGAAGAGCAAGATCACGATCGCGGAAGCGGAGATGAAACAGTTTTGGGAAACGAACGATGTCGCGTTCAAGCAGCCGGAACTGGCGCGCGCGAGCCACATTCTGTTCGCGATGAAGAATTTCACGACGGACCTGCCCTTGAGCGAAGCGGACAAGAAAGCAAAGAAGGCGAAGGCGGACGCGGTGCTGGAGCGGGTGCGCAAAGGCGAGGACTTTAGCGAACTGGTCACGGCGTTTTCGGAAGATCCGGGCGTGAAGGAGAACAAGGGTGAATACAAATTTGCACGCGCCAAAGACGATCCACGCCGCGCGATGGTGCCGGAGTTTGAGGCGGTTGCGTTTGCGCTGAAGACCAATGAGATCAGCGAAGTGGTGACGACCAGCTTCGGCTATCACATCATCAAGCTGCACGAGATTATTCCCCCGCGGAAAGTTCCATTCGAGGAAGCGAAGGAGCGCATCCGGGAGTTCCTGATGCAAAGCGCGCTGGACAAACAGATGCCGGAATACTTCGCGACGGTGAAGAAAGAAGCGGGCGTGGAAATCCTGGACGACAAGTTAAAGGCGACGATGGAGAAGGCGGAGAAGGATCGCGCCGCGGCCAAGTCGCCAGTGGCCGCGAAGCCATAGGGTCCGGTAACTCGCCGCACGCGCCGAAGCTTCCAGCCCGGCGGAACTCCACGCATCAAGAACGCTTCGATGTATTCCCGATCTGCTTGCGGCGTTGAGCGCTTTTTTCGGGCGGCTGCAAGCCAGCCCTCACCGGCGAGCAATGACGCTCACCGCCACTTTTGACGGCTGGTCACTGCTTCACAGGTTTCTGATTCACGGATTAACCCGGCCTTCCCCGTAACCACTGCCCATCGTCTCTCGTCGTAATCGCTTGTGAAACGTCGCATCTACATCTGGACCTCGCTCCTCGCGATCGTCCTTCTCGGCTGGGGCGGCTATCGTGCGTACCTGGCACATCAAAATCTTGTCACGCTGAACGTGCGCGATGCGGATGTGCGGGACGTCATTCGCAGATGCGAGTGGCAGACCTGGGAAACCATCGTCGTGCATAAAGACGTGAAAGGGAAAGTGACTCTCAACGTCCGCGGAGTGCCGCTCGAAGAAGTGCTCGGCATCATCGGCGACCAAACTTCTTCGCGCTCCATCGCGGTGTATCCCATTTACTCGAAGAACAATTCCTTTGTGAACCTGCGCAAGCTCGCGCGCGGCGACATTTATCGCGACACCGCCGGCTGGACGAACTTCAGTATGATCGGCGGCAACGACAGGAACGGCGGCGGACGCGGCGGGCCGGGCGGACGGGGCGGCGGCTTCGGTGGATTCAGCGACACCGTGCGTTCGCAGAACAGTTTGGTGAACCTCAATATCAGCGCCAAAGACGTGGGCTTCGCCGCGCTGGCGCTGGCGCGTTACTCCAATGCGCAAGTTGTTCCCGAGGACGGCGCAAACGGGTTGATTACCTTGAGCCTGAAGCAAGTTCCTTTTACGAAAGCCGTCGCCAAGGTCGCCAAGGAGGCCAACCGCAAGTGGGATGTTTTCTACTCCTTGCAAGCGCAGCCTGAGTTCTTCGGTCGCGGTGATGGTCCGCCGGACGGTGGCCGCGGCTTCCGCAATCGCGACGACGACACCAATCGCCTTTCCCGTGCGGATCAATTTGCGGCACTCCGCGAGCGTGAAATGGAAGCGCGCCTTGCGACGATGACGCCCGAGGAACAGGCCAAGGCCAAAGAGGATCAGAAAAAAATGGAAGACATGCGCAACATGTCGCCGGAAGAACGGCAGCAGGTGTTTCAAGAAATGGCCAGCAATCCCGCGAACCAACAGCGCATGGAGAACCGCGGAAATTCTAACTTCAAGAATTCGACGCCGGAGCAGCGCGTTGACCAGGCTCGCCGCAGGTCCGAGGCGCGTAACCGCCGCATGAAACAGAACAGCCGATGAAATTATCCCGTCACAACCGCTTGGCCTTCACATTGATCGAACTGCTTGTGGTCATTGCCATCATCGCCATTCTCGCATCGCTCCTATTGCCGGCACTGGCGCGGGCCAAGAGCAAAGCGCAAGAAACCAAGTGCGTCAGCAACCTGAAACAACTTGGGATCGCCGTGACGATTTGGGGTGATGACCACGAGGGCAAATTTCCGTCCGCTGAAATGATGCCGAGCATTCCTATCGTGCCGCCTTTTCCTCCTCCGGATACGAAGCCGCGTATTTGCGACATTCTGGGGCCGGAAGTGGGCTACAACACAAACGCTCTACCGGAGCAGAATTCGGTGTTCCAATGTCCCGAGGACAAAG
>DATHKK010000634.1:0-2051 GCA_035489355.1 Candidatus Limnocylindria bacterium | reverse complement strand
AGCGAACGGCAAAATCATAGCTGCGGTGAGCAATCACGCACTGATAACCGTTCGGTCGTCTGGTGTGAAAATGACTGTGTTGACGATCGCGGCGTGATTGCTCACCGCAGCTATGATTTTGCCGTTCGCTGCATCCATCACTTTCGTTGCCCCGGAATAATCGCCAAATGCGATCCGCTTTGCGTCAGCAGAGAACGTCATCGTCCGAATGGTGCTGGGCTGACGGCGAATCAGCTTTTCCCGTCCAGCACTCAGGTCCCACAACACAATTTCTCCGGCTTCTTCCGGCGCGTTGTAGCCGCCACCAGTCGTCGCCAATGTCTTCCCGTTCGGCGAAATGACGGCCGCCCAAAACCGCGATGGAATGGATTTGGAAACTGGAGACGCTTCATCAATGATTACGGGTCCATTTTTCGACAGTTGCGCTCGCGTGTTCAGTGTCGTGACGGCAATTCCCGCCAAAAGGAAAATGCCTGCGGCCACGGTTAAAAGGTATTTCGTTTTCGTCCATGTCATAAGCCTGATTGTTTCCTGGATGAGTATTCCGAGCGAGGCGCTCGCGGCCATTTGTCCGCCGGTTGCGCCAGCGACAACAGCGGAGTGTATTCCCATCGGGGCGGCGTGAACCGCGTTGCTTCCCAGGGTGGTCGCGAGAGCAGCGGCCGAAAGGGTCATGCCTTTTTTGCTGAAGAAAGTGCGCAGCTTTTCAATCGCGCGAGCGACGCGCTTCTGCGCGGTGTCCTCACTGACTCCCAATGCCGAACCAACGGCCTTGAGGTTTTTATTTTCGAAGTAGCGAAGAACAACTGCGTTTCGATCCGCGTCTCGTAACTGACCCATCGCCGTTTCGAGAAGAGGCGCGATTTGTTCCCACGCTGAATCGGTTGGCTCGGGTTGCATGAGTGTTGCCTCCTGTTCACGGCCGCGACGCCGGTATTCGCTTCGCAATGCCTTGGCGCCGGCGAACTGCGCAGTGCGGTACAACCAGCCCGACAAAACCGTCGCACGGTTCAGTCTGCGTGCCTTACGCGCCAGGATGATGAAAACAGTTTGGGTGACTTCGCTGGCGACACCGGGGTCCCGGACCTGACGGAGAGCTGCGGAATAGACGAGATCGACATGCCGATTCACAAGCGTCTCAAATGCCTGCTCGGACTCGTGTGTCGCGTATTCCCGCAACAAATCCCAGTCATCCGTCGTGTCCATTTATCTAAGAACCCCCGCTCGGGCGTGAATCCGACAATATTTTCTAACAACGCATGCCTCTCCCAGAAAAGTCTCGTTATGCATCATTTTTGCTGCGAAGAAGAAGGTGTTTATCCGAATGCAGGCACAAAAGCTAACGTCCGTTCCTCGCGTCATGTACTGCAAAGCGGTTTTAACGTTTCTGCTCGCCGTGGCCGCCCCCCTCTTCTTGTGTGGAGCGGATGCGGATGCACTATGGTCGGGGAAGATTCAGCCGCTCTTCGATGTGAACTGCGTCAAGTGTCATGGTGTCATCGAACAGAAGAGCGGCCTTGAACTCGACACACCGGAAGCCGTCCTGAAGGGCGGTGATGATGGCCCCGTGGTCGTGCCTGGAAAGCCTGAGAAGAGCCGGCTCTACCAGTATCTTTCGCCGGATTCCGATCCGCACATGCCGCCCAAGAAGCAGCTCACGGATGTTCAGCGTGAAGCTGTCCGTGAATGGATTGCCTGCATGGAGGCCAAGACGAGGAAGGCGCGGGCGAAAGCGAAGGAAGTCAGGCATTTCGGCTCAGTGACGGAAGCCATCGACGTATTTATGGCTGAGGGCTGGAAGGAGAACCGAATCAAGACAGCTTCTCCGACTTCGGAGCGGACCTGGTGCCGCCGTGTCTATCTCGATCTCGCCGGACGGATTCCGACCCAGAGTGAATTGGATGAGTTCCTTGGCTCGCGCTCCAAAACGAAACGCAGTGTGCTCGTGGATCGATTGCTCCAATCAGAGGAGTACGCCGTGAGGATGCGCGAATTGTGGGACGTACTTCTCATGGGTCGTCCCAAACGTGGGAACCAGGAGGATCGTCGGA